>JBGOXH010000070.1:0-11240 GCA_041479075.1 Bacteroidia bacterium
AAAGAAGCTACGGTCGAAGCCAAGAAGCTGATGCTACGTGAATTAAGCTGGATGGGAACTGACTATTGTATACCTTCAATAAAAAATCTTTCTGCTGTTCCGGAATTGAAGGATGAAGTGGATTTTGCTTTGACTCGGTTACATCAGTAAATAGATTTTAAGTATTAAATAACCACCCTGTCATCTGCCAATTGGCGAATGACACCCCCCGCCAAAGCGGGAGGAAAGTTGTGGTTTGCAACAAAATAACTTTCTCTCCGCCTAAGCGGAGAGGAGTACCCTGACCGTAGTGTCAGGGGGAGGTGGTGGAAAAGGTTTAATGAAATATTGGTATCTTTAAACTTTATATCCTGTTATGTTCTCATTAGTAATTCCCATATTTAATGAAGATAAGCTTATCGATGAGCTGATGAGCCACACTATTGAAGCCATCGAATCTTTTACAAAAGATTATGAAGTGATCTTTGTTGATGACGGAAGCACAGACCAGAGTCTTTTGAAAATTCTCAACTGGAGAGAGAAAAATAAAAAAATAAAACTCCTTTCACTGTCGAGGAATTTCGGGCACCAGGCTGCTTATACTGCAGGACTTGAATATTGCAGGGGTGATATCGTTGCAATGATGGATGGGGATCTTCAGGATCCTCCGGAGCTACTTGGAGAAATGTACAGGAAGATCACTAAGGAAGATTTCGATATCGTCAGCGGTAAAAAAACTGGGCGAAAAGGAAAAAGCAACCGGAACCTCTATTCCATTCTTTTTCATCTGGTCTACAGGCATATCGGTGATCTCAAAAACATGGAGGATTATGGTAACTTCTCCATGATGAAAAGAATAGCCGTAAATGCTTTGCTATCAATGAAAGAAAAAGTGCGTTATCTGCCGGGGCTCAGAACATTTGTCGGCTTTAAACATGGTGATGTTGAATTTATACGGGATGATCGTTTCACTGGAAAATCTAAGATGAACCTGCGAAAACTATTTAGACTTGGTGCCGATGCAATTTTCTCTTTTTCCAGATTCCCAATACGTATGTGCCTCATTCTTGGGACTTTAGGGACTTTAGTATTCATGGGTGCCGGTATTTACGTTTTAATCTCAAAAGCCAACGGAACTGCGATTTCCGGTTGGTCATCAATATTGCTGAGCATCTATTTCCTGGGATCAATTCAGCTGGTCTTTCTGGGAATTCTGGGTGAATATATTTTCAGGAGTTACAAGGAGTCACAAAACCGTCCGGTTTATTTTGTCAGGAAATTCTATGATGACAATCCTGAAAAATAATGGAACGAGATTGAAATATATCTTTTTTGCGGGTTCAGCATTTCTTCTTGTCGTAATGATTATCCTGAGCAGAAATGCCGGTATTTCATGCGATGAAGTTCTTCATTATGAACACTCTGTAGCCGTATATAATTATTTTGCTACTCACGGCAGCGATCATTCTGCTCTTGAAACTCCTGTAACACATCTGAAGTATTATGGTCAGTCTTATGATAATATTGTAACCGTTCTCACTAAATGGTTCAATATTGATGATGTTTACGGTTTTCGGCATTTAATGAGCTCTCTGGCCGGTTGGCTGGTAATCTTTATAACAGCACTTTTTGCAGTCTGGCTTTCCGGTTACAGAACCGGAATTCTTGTTCTGTTTCTGTTCGCTGTCTCTCCAACTTTTATAGGTCATGCCCAGAATAACCTGAAAGATGTTCCATTTGCCCTGGCGTATATTTCAGGAACTTTTTTTACAGTCAGAATCCTGTTTTCTGAAAAGAAAATTTTACTGTCCGATATTATTTTACTCATTTTAAGCATAGCTTTCTGTGTCAGCATAAGGGCAGGTGGATTGCTTTTAATCTGTTACCTGTACCTCTTTTTCATTTTGATACTTATTTATAATAGGGTAAAAGAGGGGAAATTTGATCTTCATGAAAGTGGTAAACAGCTGATAGTTATTACATTAATTGCCGCGACAGCATATTTCCTGAGCATCCTCCTTTGGCCTTATGCATTGCAGTCACCTTTAAAAAATGTAATTGGATCGTATCGTGTAATGGCTCACTATCCGGATACTTTCAGACAGATTTTTGAAGGGAAAACTGACTGGTCCGATTTTATGCCGTGGTACTACTTACCAAAATCAATGGTAATTACTATCCCTGTAATTATTTTTATCGGATCTCTTATTCTGCTTTTCTTCTCTAAAAAAATTTATGATTCAGGGGAAACTTTTATTTATGGAATTATTGCTATCACAATTCTATTTCCTTTATGCTTTGCAATTATCGAAAAATCAAACCTTTACAGTTCTTGGCGACAGTTCCTTTTTGTCTATCCTGCAATCGTGCTTTTTGCTGCTTCAGGATTCAATTATATTTTTGATCTGGTGAAAAACAGATTCGCCAGATGGGCCCTGTTTGCAATTCTTTTTCTGCTTTCAGTCCATCCGGTTGGTTTTATGGCAAAAAATAAGCACTATTATTATATATACTATAATCAATTAGTTGGCGGGCTAAAAGGTGCCTTTGGAAACTATGAGACCGATTATTATTTTACCGGTCAGACTGAAGCATCGAAATGGCTGATAAGCTATCTTAAAGAAAATAAGATAGATACAGCTGTTGTAAAAGCGACATTTACAGTTTCATGGCAGTTCAGAAACCAGCCTTCGATTAAAACTTCTTATTTCAGAAATGAAGAGAGAAGCCAGTGCGACTGGGATTATGCTATTATTACAAACAGGTACATTCCACCTTACCAGTTAAAGAAAAAGATATGGCCGCCCGAAAATGCCATACATATAATATATGCCGACAGCATTCCGATTTGTGCAGTGCTTGAAAGGAAAACAAAGTCAGATTATTTCGGTTACGGAGCCCTGGAAGAGGGGAGAAGCAGTGAAGCAATAAAATACTTTAATGAAGCTTTGAAAATTAATGATAAGGATGAAATGATTTTTTATAATTTTGCACGGGCTTTATATAATGATGGCCAGTACGAAAAAGCAGATTCGGTTCTCAAGAAGGGGCTGGAAATAAATCCTGATTGCGAACCGATCCTTATGTATCTGGGAAATATCGCCAAATCAAAGAATAATGCAGAAACTGCTGGCAGTTATTATGAGAAGCTTATCGAGGTAAACCGGAAATATTTTGGAGCATATGTCGAACTGGCTGAGCTGACAGGTGAAAAAGATATCCAGAAAGCGCGGAAATTATTAAGAACATGTCTGACAATGAACCCAAAATATAAACCGGCAATAATTGCTTTGGCAGACACTTACAGAAAAAGTGATCCGGACATTGCAAGAAAATATGATGAAATGGCAAATACAATTAAATAACTATAGAACTATTATAATGAAAAAAATAGCCTTAACTCTCTCATTATCATTGATTTTAACAATAAGCGGATTAATTCCGGCAGTTGCACAGGAGCAGCCTAAACCGCAAAAGGATACTGTTAACCTGGATACTGATGCAAAGCCAACTCAGTATTATGCTGTAGAAGATGAGAAAACTGAAGCTGATAAAGGAGCACCCAAAAGTTCTGCAGTTATAATAATAGGTATTGCTGCAGCCGTCATTGTTGTTGGTGGGATAATATTCTTTCTGCTGAAGAAGAAAAAATAAATAAGCGGGTAAGAAACCACCTCCCCCCTGACGGTACCGTCAGGGGTACTCCTCCTTTGAAAAGGAGGAGAAAGTTAATAGATTATATATCAATCATTTCCTCCCGCTTTTCGCGGGAGGTGTCCCGTCCGCCAACTGGCGGATGACGGGGTGGTTTATTTATCTAATTGCCTTTATTTATTAGACCAGAATCTTCCTGCAGAACTCAACACACTTTTTAACTTCTGCAACCGCATCTGATCCATCCGGGACCGGATATTCAAGCTCAATATCGACATGGATGGGCCACTTATTCTTTTCGATTAAAAGAAGAATATCGGCAATCGGAGTTTCTCCTTTACCCCATTCCATATTTGTATTGGCAGGATTTCCTTTCGGACCTGTCTTGTCTTTCATGTGAATGCTGAAGATCCTGTTGTGAAGTTTTTCGATTATTCCGTTTGGATGAAGACCAGTGGAACCAAAATAATGGCCAGCATCAAAGTTCAGCATTATAGCCGGCGAATAATCAAGAAACTTTTCGAAGATCCATCCAGGTTCTCCGGGCTGAAGATGCTGATGCATAATGGCATACATCCCATGCTTTTGCGCGAAAGGACCCAGTTTCTGACATGATTTATCTCCGATTTCTGTTGAGACGCCTTTTGCCCCCAGAGCTTTGGCAGCATTAAATGCATAATCTATCTCTTCATCTGACCAGTTTTCAGGCGAGAATTTGGCGATGTGAATTTTTACACCAGCCTTGTTGTACATCTTGCGAAGCTCTTTAAATTTTGTCATGGGTGCTGATATGCGCCATTTTTTCTGTGCTTCAGCTGTCTCCTGCATTGCTTTCTGAAATGCTGCTTTTTGCTCATCAGTAGCATCACGCGGTGGTCTGGCAGGCCCCTGTGGTATTCCGGCATAAAGCTCAATGGTATTGCTCATCATTTCAATAGAGCTGATACCGCATTGTAAACAATATTTCAGTGTATCTTCGGCAGTTGGGGACATGCTTCGCCAGCTATACGTTATTGCTCCGATCTGTACTCCTCCGAATTTTGAATTTGGCTTTTTAACCTTTGTCTTTTTTGGTTCAGCAGCTGAAACAAAATTAAATGGTACAACTGCCAATGTTGCAGCGGCTGCTGTCAGCCTAATAAACTTACGTCTTGAATACATAATTTATAAATTTATCCACTTTCTCCTTTCTCCTTTAAACTTTCATCCACACGTTTCCCTTTGCATTCGAACTGACTACCGCATGGATAAATTTCATTCCTCTTACACCATCATGAACAGTTGGAAATTCCCCCGGTTTAAATTTCTCTTTCCTGATTGATTTTGCTGTACCTCTGTAGATATTTGCCAGCGCTTCATAAATACCTTCCGGGTGTCCTGCCGGCATTGTATGTCCCTCTTCGGCAAGTTTATTATTGTATCCATGAGCTGGTTTAAACACCTTTGTAGGTTCTGAGTCATGAAGCATATAGAGGTAATTAGGATTTTCCTGGCTCCATTTCAGGCTTGCCTTTGAACCATAGACTGCAATTGAAAGATTGTTTTCCTCCCCGGCACAAACCTGACTCGATCTTATTACACCTTTAAGCTTTTTATTAAACCGTAATAATACTGTGCCATCAAGATCAAGCTTCACATCATCTTTCACTGAGTTAAGGTCAGATAATACTTCTATTACTTCAAGACCGGTAGTGTACTCAATAAGATTGAAGGCATGCACTCCGATATCTCCCATACAGCTGCTTGCTCCTGCCAGCTTCGGATCGAGTCTCCATACTCCGGTTATCCTGCTTCCGGTACCATGAATTATCGAATTGATCCATCCCTGATAGTATTGAGCATCAATTCGTTGTATTGTACCGAGAACACCCTTAGCTATCATGTCTCTCATCTGGCGTACCATTGGATACCCCGTGTATGTATGGGTCAAAGAAAATGTCAGCTTGTTTTTTGCGACCAGTTTTTCAAGCTCCAGAGCTTCCTTGACAGTAATTGTCATGGGTTTTTCACATATGAGGTGAAAGCCATTATTGAGAAATTTCTTAGCGAAAGGATAATGAAGGGCATTCGGAGTTACAATGGCAATAGCCTCCATCCTTTCATTCTTGGGAAGCTTAAGCTCTCCCTTTATAAGAGCATCAACACTGTTATAACAGCGTGCGAGACTGATATTTTCTTTGACTGCAAATTCTTTGCTCCTTGCATATTTTATATCGAAGACGCCTCCGACAAGTTCATAATCATTGCAGATGCGTGAAGCACGGCGATGAGCATCACCAATGAATGCTCCGATACCACCGCCTATCATTCCCATTTTAATTTTCTTCATATATGTGTTGTTTAATTTGTTTATTATATTATTAAAACCCTCATCCCAACCTTCCCCCAAGGGGGAAGGAGTTGGTTTTACTTTTCCCCCTTGGGGGAAAATGAAAGGGGGTAAATTAATGGTAAAAATATTTCTTTACTTCAAATTTTAAAGTGTACAGGTCATTTCTTTCTGAAATGCAAAAACGTAAATGCCACAATCAGTACAGCAGGAATAATTGCTACATACCTTAATGTATAAGCTCCTCCAGTAAGCTGAGCTGCTGCCCATTGTGCGGCTTCTGCAGTTCCTTCGGCTGCATTTTTAAGTACATCCATGATCTGTCCGGCAGGAATTGCTGATGCAGTCTGAGCATCAAAGATTGCACCAAGCGCAGGTTGAGCAATTGCACCTCCGAGGAATCCGATTCCTCCCATGATAGCCAGCCCAAGTGCTCCGCTCTGCGGAATATTTTCTGAGACAAATCCAAGCATTGTAGGCCAGAAGAATGCGATCCCGAGAGCAAAGATACCTGCTGTGGCAAACAGCATAATTCCATTTGTATATCCCATCAGGATAAGACCTGCAAAAGCAAGTATCGCTGACAACAATAATATTAATGTAGATTTTGTATTGTGAACGAAGGTTCCTCCAAACTGCCGGGCAAGAGCCATTATCCCTGAAATCCACACAAGGAGAAGGATGGGATTATGCGAAACATTTGCAAGTAATGCTGCAATCCATTGATTAGTACCAAGTTCGGTAGCTGCAGTAAGTATCATACAGAATGCCATGAAAAGGAATAGGGGACTGACGCAGGCCTTCAGCATATCTTTATATGAAAATCCTGAAACAACCCTTTCAGTCTGTGGAAATTTCTTGTTAAGGAACATAAATCCATAAATAAATGTCGGGATCAGCATAATCCCCATCGCATATCGCCAGTCCTTGAGCCCAATGTTGTTGAAAAGGTACACGACAAGTCCACCTATTACTATGCCGGTCGGGAACCATGCATGAAATCTGTTGAGGCGGCGTGTCTTTTCATCAGTATACATGCTTGTTATTAAGGGATTGCAGGTGGCTTCAACACTTCCGTTAGCAACTCCTATAAAAAGCGTAGAGACAAACAGAGTCCAGAAGCCTGTGGCAAGAATTGTCAGTACAATTCCAACCACATGACAGAAAAAGGCAATGGCAATTATTCGTCCCAGACCAATGATGTCGACCAAAGGACCACCGAAAACCATCGCCAGTGTAAAGCCCCAGAAAGCTGTACCAACAATCCAGCCGACCTGGGTATGTGTAAGATTAAATTCTGTTGCCCAGGCTTCAACAAATGAACCTCTTGTTGCAAATGCCAGAGCAGTGACAACCAATGCAACACAACTTGCATTGAATAACAGTGTTTTTTTTATTGCTGTATCCATGAAAAGGGAGTTAATAATTATTCAGAAATGATCTGGTTAATAATATTATACATTATTTTTCAAAGGCAGAGTCAAAAGCAATATCTGATGGTGCAAAGTCAACAGCCTTTATAAACTGGCAAGCCTCTTTTGCTCCATGTTCCCGATCCATACCGCTGTCTTCCCATTCAACAGATAAAGGACCTTTGTAACCAATCCGGTTAAGAGCCCTGATAATCTCTTCAAAATTGACGTTACCACGTCCGGGACTGCGGAAATCCCAGTAACGTCCTTTTGATCCGAAATCAGTATGGCCTCCAAAGACTCCCGCTTCAGTAGGAACATCTGACCAGGCTGCATCTTTCACGTGAACATGGAAAATGCGGTCACTAAAAGTATGGATAAACTCCACATAGTCAACACCCTGGTATCCGAAATGCGAGGGGTCATAATTAAATCCGAAAGCAGGATGATTATTTACAGCCTTTAAAGCTCTCTTTGTAGACGCAATATCAAAAGCGATCTCAGTAGGATGCACTTCAAGCCCAAACCGGATTCCAAGTTTTTTATAAGCATCCAGAATCGGTTTCCACCGTTTGGCAAATTCTTTAAATCCATCCTCTATCATTTTTGGAGTATTAGGCGGGAAGGAGTAAGCCAGGTGCCATATCGGGCTTCCTGTAAAACCGTTGACGATTGACACACCCAGCCTTTTAGCAGCGTCTCCCGTTTTGATCATTTCCTCTGCAGCACGTTTCCTTACACCTTCCGGGTTGCCGTCGCCCCAGACATAATCTGGTAAAATACCCTTATGACGTTCATCGATGCGATCTGCAACTGCCTGTCCTACAAGGTGATTCGAGATAGAAAATACCTTTAGTCCATATTTTTCAAGCAGTTTACGTTTTGCCCTGCAATATGCATCATTTGCTTTATTGACTTCAAAATGATCGCCCCAGCATGCCAGCTCCAAACCATCGTAACCGAACGATTTGGCTTTCTGACATACTTTTTCCAGTGGAAGATCTGCCCACTGGCCCGTGAATAATGTTATTGGTCTTCCCATGATATTTAAGATTTAGATTGTAATAATTTTTTTGTATTGTTTGTTGCTAGTTGCTAGTTGCTCGTTGCTAGTTGTTTTGCATTTATTTAACCAGCAACTAGTAACCAGCAACCAGCAACCTTTTCTTAAAGTTCTGTTATCCAAATATTGCGATACGACACAGGATTATTATGATCCTGAAGCTCAAGGCTTGCCGGACCATGTGCTTTAATGGCAGTTTCAGGAATCTTTGTGTAATCAGTAGGTCCTCTTAAGCTTACATTATTCTGTACTAATACTCCGTTATGCAGTACTGTGACCCTTGGAGGAGTAAAAAATGTAATTGAATCTTTATTAAAAGTCGGAGCAGTATAGATAATATCATAAGTTTGCCATTCACCTGGTCCCCTGCTTGCATTTACCAGAGGAGGGAACTGCTTATAAATACTACCAGCCTGACCATGGCGATAGGTTCGGTTATTATAGCTGTCAAGTACCTGAACTTCATAACGCTCCTGAAGAAATACACCACTGTTTCCCCTGTCCTGGCTGTAACCGGAAACTTCAGAAGGTGTCCTCCATTCAATATGCAACTGGCAACTCGAAAATTTGCGTTTTGTCCGTATATACCCGGCTCCTTTAACAACTGTCAGAGCACCATCCTTAACGATCCATCCGGAAGGATTACCTTTGGTGTCTTCCCATTCCGTGTTTATATCTTTTCCATCGAACAATACTATTGCATCTGATGGAGGCTCCCTGTCTGTAGCACCAGGCTGAATAATTTTAACTTCAGGATCCCAGACCTCGAGCATGCCAGGGTTCATCCTGGTAGGATCAGCCGGAGTTTGGGTTTGCTGTGCCTGTGGTGGTTGCTGTTGAGGTTGCTGTTGCTGTTGAGGCTTTTGCTGAGCTTGAGCCCTTACTGTAATAACTGCTGCTGTTAAAACCAGCAGGGATAAGATCTTTTTCATAATAAGTATATAATTCATTGAATTTCTTTATTTTAAAACCCACCCCAACCTCCCGCTTCTCCGCCGGTCGGCGGATTCGCGGGACAAGCTCTCCAAGGAGGGGATCCTTTGGGTAACTCCTTCAACTTATAACTTGGGTACTCTTCCCGGTGTCCATGGTGCCTTTATTGCATCAAGCTGTTTTTCAAGCTTTTGCATATCTTCCCAGATCTTATTTACTTTTTCCAGTACAGGTGGAAATTCAGATTTAAGTACTGTCAGCTGATCTTTTGCAATCTGTGAAATATTGCTGCTTGTACTATAGCTTGTTATAGCAATTTCGTTCAATCTGTCACCCAGAGGAACATCTGTTGGTGGAATCTCTTCAGAGCTGGCTTTTGCTTCCGGTCCTCTGAATCTGAATGCAACAGCTTCAAGCTCTGAAATGAGTCTTTCTGTTTCTTTCTTCATCTCCTGAGTTGAAGCAGGGGTATTTTGCAGTGCCTGCATAATAGCATTAGCCCGCTCGAGAAGCTCATTATTATAATTCATTGTCCCATAAACAGTTCTGGCATATTCTGAAGCTTCTTTAAGCCAATTAATCTTTGCGTTGTTGTCGGTTGACGGGAATGTTACAATGTCAAGTGGTTTACAAATGAAGGAGACAGGACCGGCAAGTTCTTTAATTTCTCCCTTTGAATACATTGATAATGAGACTTTGTAAGTCCCTGGCATAGCCTGAATTCCGTTTCTTCCTGTACTGACCGGATCAAATTTAGTTGTGCTGACAGGAGAGAATCCTGAATAGGTGAAATTCCAGTTCACCCTGTTCACACCTTTGGAAGCCGCTTTGAAAATCTGTTTTACGAGATTGTTACTTTCGTCTGTTATCGTAAAAATAAGATATGGCTTGATCTCTTTTTCTTCAGCCTGAAGGATTTCATATGATGGCTGAGGAATCTTTTCTCCTTTTTTAAAAAGCTCTTTTTCTTTTTTCTGTCTTATAGCCTTATCTGTTTCAGGCACATCTTTGACATAGTATGTAATTGTCGCACCATACGTAGGGTTTGCAGCCTTAAAATATGTCGAACCCTGCTGGTCAAATCCTTCTGTTTCGACAAACATCTTTGCATCTTTAACAGGAAAGATGCAGCCATCCTTGTCAAGCATCTCCTTTTTGAAATTCCTCAGTGGTGAATAATCATCGAGAATATAAAAACCTCTTCCGAAAGTACAGATTACCAGATCTGTTTCCCGTTCCTGGATTACAATATCTCTGACTGCCGAAGTAGGTAAACCGGATTTTAGTTCATTCCATTCGTTGCCGCCATCAACTGAAAAATAAAAGGAGAATTCTGATCCGGCAAAGAGTAAATCCGGATTGACAGGATCCTGTTCGAGAGTATGTATCGTTCCATTTACCGGCAACTTATTGGTGATCATAGTCCAAGTCTTACCCTTGTCGGTGCTTTTGAGGATATACGGTTTGAAGTCGTCCTGAAGCATATTATTAAAAGATGCGTAAACAATATTTTCGTTGAACTTATCAGGTAGTATATCACTTACATAGGTATATTCCGGAACACCCGGGAAAGTTGTTATCCTTGTCCAGTTTTTCCCTCCATCTTCGGTAATAGCAATGACTCCATCATCAGTTCCTGCATAGAGGAGATCCTTCTTTACTTTTGATTCTGCAAGTGATACAACGAGTCCCCAGAGGGATGTTGATACATCTTTTGCAATGGCATCAATGCTCCAGTACTTACCCATTACCTTGAACTGATTACGGTCTTCATTCCTTGTAATGTCTCCGGAAATAACTTCCCAGCTGTTTCCACGATCATCACTTCTGAACACTTTATTGGCAGCCATATAAATTCTTTCTCTCTGGT
>JBGOXH010000147.1:0-7076 GCA_041479075.1 Bacteroidia bacterium
AAAGTTGTGCAGGCTGTTCCTGGTATCAAAGGATCCAGCACCTTAGATGAATACCTGCTTAAAGTTGCAAAGGATGCTGCCCTGGAGGCACAATTCGAAGTAAAACCGGATGCCCCTCTTATTCAGAAGGGTACAATCACCTATAATTTTATTTTAAAATAGATTTCAGCCTTTTTTTTCGAAAATCTCTTTTATGGCAGTGTTCAGATTATCGAGGAGATTGTTGTCTTTAATAATATAATCATCGATTCCTTTCCTTGCCAGTTCAAGAACAATCTCTCCTTTATCCTGTCCCGAAAGCATGATAACCGGAATGCCGGGCTTTAATTTTCTTATCTTGTCGAATATCTCCATGCCATTCATAAACTTCTGATCACCTTTTACAAATAAATAATCAAGGATTATCAGGTCAGGGTTCTTATTCATGGCCCTAAGACAATCTTCTCCTGATTCAAATGCCTCAACATTATAACCTTCAGTAGTAAATCTCTTGACTACCAGCATGTTAATAAACGGATCGTCATCAACGACATAAATTAACTTCCGATCGCTCATTTTAGAAATTTAATGATACGGTTCAGGGGTAAAGTTAAATAAAAATATTGGAATGATAATTTTCACTTCTTTGATCTTTCTATTATCATATTGAGAATAGAGGAAATGGTTTCATCATTTCAAGCACTTTTTCACCCACACCAGCAATAACTTTTTCATTTTCAATATTCGAGATCACTTCATCAATAAGATCAACAATAGTACCCATGTGCTCCTCTTTGAGTCCTCTTGTAGTAATGGCAGGTGTACCGACCCTTAAACCTGATGTAAGGAAAGGTGACCGGTTGTCGAAAGGCACCATATTTTTATTTACAGTTATATGAGCAAGAACAAGTGTATTCTCTACCTTTTTACCGGTAATATCAGGGAATTTTGTTCTCAGGTCAATGAGCATCAGGTGATTGTCGGTACCTCCCGAAACAACTTTATACCCTTTATCCATAAATGCTTTTGCCATTACGGCAGCATTCTTTTTTACCCTCTTCTGGTATTCTTTAAACTCTGGTTCGAGAGCTTCTCCAAAAGAGACAGCTTTTGAAGCAATTACATGTTCGAGAGGGCCTCCCTGTACACCCGGAAATACAGCAGAATTAATAAGTGACGACATCATTCTGACTTCACCTTTAGTAGTTGTGATGCCCCATGGATTTACAAAATCCTTGCCCATTAAAATAATGCCACCTCTCGGACCCCTTAATGTTTTATGAGTTGTTGATGTAACTATATGTGCATATTTTAATGGATTCTTTAAAAGTCCTGCTGCTATCAGTCCTGCCGGATGTGCCATATCGACCACTAAAAATGCTCCGATCATATCCGCAATTTTTCTCATCCTTTCATAATCCCATTCCCGTGAATAAGCTGAAGCACCGCCGATGATCATTTTTGGTTTTTCCTTCAATGCAATCTCTTCCATCAAATCATAATCAACCTGCCCTGTATCTTCTTTTACGCTGTATGCTACAGGTCTGTACAGGATTCCGGATGAGTTAACGGGAGAGCCATGAGACAGGTGTCCGCCATGAGCCAGGTTCAGTCCCATGAAAGTATCTCCAGGTTTCATCAACGTCATGAAAACTGCCATATTAGCCTGAGCTCCTGAATGAGGCTGGACATTGGCATATTCAGCATCGAAAAGCTTTTTCAACCGGTCTATGGCAACCTGTTCCGCCTGGTCAACAAACTCACAACCGCCGTAATAGCGATTCCCAGGATAACCTTCTGCATATTTATTTGTAAGGACAGATCCCATTGCCTCCAGTACCTGGGGGCTTACAAAATTTTCGGAAGCGATAAGCTCAATTCCGTTCAGCTGGCGCTGACGCTCTTTTTCAATAATATCAAAAATCAAAGTATCTTTTTTCATAATATGATAATTTTTAAAATTTATTCTTCAGAATTGCTGCTGCCAGAGTGCTCAGCAGACCGACAACCAGGCTAAGGATATATATCAGCTTTACCTGATCAATGTCTTCAACACGGGGATGTAAAAGCTTCCTGAAAAACCTGTTTTTGAACATAATTATGCAAATATAAAAACAATACTAAACCTTCTCAGTTTTTTACTTAAGTTTGTCTCAACAGAAGAGGCTTAAACCTGTGGTTTCCTCTGCAATAGTTTTCTCTTATGATAAAATTCAGCAGATTCTGTCTCGACAATGGATTGAGAATTCTGGTCCATGAAGACAGATCTACACCCCTTGTTGCCATGAGTATCTTATATGATGTGGGATCGAGGGATGAAAATCGTGAAGCTACAGGTCTGGCACATCTTTTTGAACACCTTATGTTTGGAGGAACTCCAGGCATTCCTGAATATGATAAGCATCTGCAGCTGGCAGGCGGAGAAAATAATGCATTTACCACATCTGATATAACCAATTATTATATTACCCTGCCGAAAGAAAATATTGAAACAGGTTTCTGGCTCGAATCTGACAGAATGAAAGGTATCGATTTCTCAAAGAAAAACCTTGAGATTCAGAAAAATGTAGTAATTGAGGAGTTCAAACAACGATATCTCAACCAGCCTTATGGAGATGACATGCTATTGCTGAGACCTCTTGCTTATAAGGTTCATCCATACCGCTGGCCAACTATCGGATCAGACATCGATCACATCAAAAACGCTGGTCTTAAAAATATCAAAGATTTTTTCTTTTCGCATTACGCACCTAATAATGCAATACTCTCTTTAACAGGCAATATAACCCAGCAGCATGCACTCAGGCTGACAAAAAAGTGGTTCGAAAATATCGAAAAGAGAAGGATAAGTCCAAGGCAGCTTCCTGCTGAGCCTGAGCAGACAAAAGAAAGAATCCGGACAGTCAAAAGAGATGTCCCGGCTGATGCACTTTATAAAGCCTGGCATGTCGGCCCCAGGAACAGTGACGGCTTCTTCACGATGGATCTAATTTCGGATCTGCTTGCAGGAGGAGAATCAGGCAGATTAAAGACAAAGCTGATGCGTGAAAAGAAAACCTTCAGTGAGATCGATGCATACATCACTTCGGAAATAGATCCGGGATTACTTATTATTAACGGTAAGCTGATGAAAGGTATCGATCTTAACACGGCTGACGAATTAATAAACAAATTAATTGCTGAGCTCATGGAAAAGTATCCTTCTCCGTACGAGATGGAGAAGGTAAAAAACAAGTACGAATCTACATATGTAATAAGGAATAGTGATATTCTCTATAAAGCAATGAATCTTTCCTATTATGAACTTCTTGGTAATCCTGATCTTATTAATACTGAAGTTGAAAGATACTTAAAGACAGATAAAGTTATGGTTCTTGAGACTGTGCGCAGGTATTTAGTCCGGACCAACTGCTGTACGCTTTTTTACAAATCATCAAGAGACGAAAAGTGATGACAAGGAAGCTTTTATCAAAACCGACTGTAAGACCTGTCGATCCGGGGAAGTTACCGGAAGCTGTTTGCGTAAGGTTGAACAATTACATTCCGGTGTTTTTAATTGAAGCCGGCCTTGAAGATTTGTCACGCATTGAATTTACGTTTGGAGCCGGCAATGCTTACGAGTACCTGTCTCTTCTTGCATCAACGACTAACCTCATGCTGACTGAAGGAACCAGGAATCATACTTCATCAGAGATTAATAATGCACTCGATTTTTATGGCACGCTGTTCAATCCGTATGCTGAGAAAGACCGTGCCGGTATTGTTATCTGCGTTCTGAATAAACATCTTGATAAAATACTTGAACTCGCAAGGGAAATATTGTTTTTCCCGGTATTTCCGGCTTCAGAACTGAAAACACTCATTAAAAAAAGACTTCGCAAATATCTCATCAGCAGGGAAAAAGTCCATAATCTTGCTCTTGATAAGTTTTATGAATCCATCTTTGGGAGCCACCATCCGTATGGAAGACAGACACTTCCTGACGATTTCGGGAAAATGATACCACCGCTCCTCAAAGATTTTCATTCAGGGCACTATACACCACAGAATATGGCGATTATTGTATCCGGGAAAATAACTGAAAAGCTATTAAAACTGCTCAACAATTATTTTGGCGAAATAAGTCCGGATGAAACCTATAATGAGGAATCCTGTAATGTTCTTGAATCACAGAAAACGAAAAAAGTACACATTGAAAAACCAGGGGCATTACAGACAGCAATCAGAATTGGTTCTCCGACTATTGATAAACGACATCCCGATTATCCGGGATTAAAAGTGCTAAATGTTGTGCTTGGAGGTTATTTTGGTTCACGGCTAATGAAGAATATAAGAGAAGAGAAAGGTCTTACTTACGGAATACACTCGACAGTTTTTTCATTCAATCTCAGTGGTTTCAAAGTCATTTCAACAGAAGTGAGTAAAAAAAGTACTCAATTAGTAATTGATGAGATATACAAGGAAATAAGGCTTTTACAGAGTGTTCCGGTTGAAAAGGAAGAGATGGAAGTCGTAAGAAATTACATGCTCGGCGACATGGTCAGGATGTTTGACGGACCATTTGCTCTGGCAGAAAGCTTCAGGCTGGCATGGGAATTTGGTCTTGACAATTCATATTACTACCGGCTGGCTGAAAAAATAAAATCAATAAAGGCTGACGAAATAATTGCCCTCGCACAGACGTATTATAATATTGATGATCTGTATGAAATAACTGCCGGTTGAAATGAGGATAAAGCCCCTTCATATAATTGTTGCTCTCCAGATTTTATTTTCGCTACAGATAAATGGACAAGTTGATAATGAACCTCCGGTTACACCTGTTCTTAAGCTCGTTAGTGTTAATTATTTAACAGGAAATATTGAAATATCATGGGCATCAAGCCCTTCTCCTGATGTGGCAGCCTATGTTGTATATCTTTATAAAAACAATGCAGGATTTGCCCTCGATACTCTTCATAATCCTTCAGCGACCAGTTACCTGCGAACCGGATCAGGATCGGCCTATTACAGCGAGTCTTTCGTAGTTGCTGCTTTAGATACTGCAGGGAATATAAGTCCGCTATCTAATATTTTAAGCACTATTTTTTGCACTACTGAAGTAGATACATGTAAAAAAGAGATTCAGATCACATGGAATTTATATATAAACAATGTGACCAAATATTTGATTCTTGCATCCAGAAATGCAGAGCCCTTCTCGAAAATAGACTCTGTCGATGCTCCAAATAACAGCTATAAGCTTACTGATTTTGAGACAGATTCACAGTACTGTTTTGTTGTCCGGGCGATTCTTAAGGGCGATTCCTTATCGAATTCGAATAAAAGTTGTCTGGTCACCAAAATGCAGCATCCTCCGCAATGGATAAATGCCGATTATGCCACGGTGGATCAGAATAATTCCATAGCTCTCTCATTTACAATAGATCCTTCTACAGAAATTAAGAGCTTCAACCTTGAAAGAAAAACAGGTTCAACAGGAAGCTTCCAGAAGATTGCACAGCTGAATTATTCATCAGGTCCATTGACCTACATTGATAATGATGCTGATATTACCAGTGTCAATTATTACAGGCTGGTTGCGATAAATAATTGCGGTGTTCCAATAATTTTTTCAAATATAGCTTCAAATATAGTTCTGGCACTGAACCGGAATGGAAATGAAAATAATATTTATCTCAGCTGGAATTCTTACAAGGAATGGGTTGGTATTGCGGATGGATATAAGTTAAATATAAATACGGGCAACGGATGGGAGGAAAATTCATCTTTATTACCTGGTGATACAACAATAATAAAACTTTATTCTGATTTGATGTATCAGGTGACAGGGAAAGAAGTTTGCTTTATGATTAAAGCTGTTGAGGTATCAAATCCCTATGGTGTAAATGGAGAAAGCTATTCACCACGGATATGTACTCCGGTTACTGAAAATATAATTGTCCCCAATGTCTTCACTCCTGATAACAACTCGATCAATGATTATTTCAAGCCTGTATTGTCTTTCACGCCACTTGCTTACAAGCTGATTATCACCGATTTACATAGAGAAACGGTATTCGAGACTAATGATTATCTTGAAGAATGGAATGGTACAAAAAATGGAAATGTTTTGCCCCAGGGAGTTTATTTATGGTTTCTGAAGGTGAGCACACCTTCGGGCAGGAGCATTGAAAAAACAGGAACAGTCACAATAATCTTTAATCCCTGATATATTGCGAAATCTCAAACCGTCTCAGGCATTCCAGTTTCACTGAATAAAGTTATATTTGTATTCCGGAGAGAAAGGATCCGGAAATATCTATGGGAAATAAGGATATTTTTGATGAGGAAGATATAAATCATATTCAGACTGAATATGATTCTCTTGTTAAGAATCTTCTAAGGTGTAATAAGCGCGGCGACAGGGAGATGATTGATAAGGCATTTAAAATTGCCAATGAAGCCCACTGGAACATGCGCCGTAAATCAGGAGAACCATATATTCTTCATCCTATAGCTGTTGCTAAAATCGTTAACCAGGAGATAGGCCTTGGGGCCAAGTCAATCACAACAGCATTGTTACACGATGTGGTTGAAGATACTGAGTATAGTCTTGAAGATGTCAAAAGGGATTTTGGTCCAAAGATAGCCTCGCTGATTGACGGTCTTACAAAAATTTCCGGCACTTATAACAAAGAAAGTTCATCATCTCTTCAGGCAGAGAACTTCAGGAAAATGCTCCTCACTCTTTCTGACGATCTGAGAGTAATCCTTATAAAAATTGCAGATCGTCTTCACAATATGCGTACGCTTGATTCTATGCCGGAGCATAAGAAGATGAAGGTGGCCGGAGAAACTATTTTTCTTTATGCTCCGTTGGCTCACCGGCTCGGGCTTTATGCAATAAAAAGCGAGCTTGAGGATCTCAGCTTTAAATTCCGTCAGCCGCTGATCTATGAAGAGATTGCCGCCAAGCTGAAACACAGTGAAAAGAAATTTTACGCACTAATAAATAAATTCTCATTTCCGATAATTGATAAACTGACTCAAGCCGGTCTTAAGTTTGATATCAGCGGACGTCCAAAATCGATTTTTTCCATCTGGAAAAAGATGCA
>JBGOXH010000201.1:0-5320 GCA_041479075.1 Bacteroidia bacterium
AAAATCAGCTGTTATACCTTTCCTGTAAGTTATAACTCCAAGATCATTAAGATACTTTTCGACGTACTCTACCTGATCAAGAACATCCAGCTCATCAGGAAGTGCATTCTCACGCGGCTTATTAAACAATATGCAGCATCTCTTTCCGGTCATACAGACAAATGGTGTCTTTTAATTGTCGATTTCATTATCATTTCAATCAAAGTCTGGTATTCGATTCCAATCATCCGCGAAAGAATTGGAAGATCGGAATGAATCGGGTGCAGACCTGCTAAAGGATTTACCTCCATAAAGCACATTCTGCCGTTACGGTCAGCTTTTACATCAACTCGTCCGCCATCAACTGCTATTAAAGCTTTCCAGACATTCAAAGCTACTGTTTTACATTCTTCAGTATACTCTTTGGCTATTGGAATATATTTGCAGAATTCCTGGTAATTCTCCTTGAACTCAACTGAGTAAGGAAGGTTATCCTTACATTCTATTTCCATGCCTCCGATTGCTATAGCTTCATCACCCGAACCAATAACGCCTACAGTGAATTCTCTTCCCGGAAGATATTCTTCGACAAGTGCAGGCTGATCGAACCGTACCAATATCCATTCTGCCATTTCCTTCAGCTCTGCAGGAGATTTGATCATGCTCTTTTCATTAATACCTTTTCCTGTTCCTTCTGAAACTGGTTTTATGAAGAGCGGATACTCAAGATTACATTTTTTAATATCCTCTTTTTTTGATATCAGCATTCCCGGACTGACTGGAACTCCGGCTGCTGAAACAATAAGTCGGGTAAGGTATTTGTTAAGCGAGATTCCTAATATTACGGGGCCGCTGAATACATAAGGTATCTTATACTGATCAAGGATTGCGGGTACGACTGATTCCCTTCCATCGCCATAGAGTCCTTCTACAATATTAAAGACAAGATCCCATTTTTTACCGGCAGCGAGCGCCTCAATGAGCTGGAAGCAATTTCCTACAGGTTCTGTTTCAAATCCCATTTTCCGCAGTGCCATACTAATGGCATCTACAGTTTCCTGCTTGTCAAATTCGGCAGTATCTTCCATAGAATACCCACGGTCAAGATACCATGACCGAAGGTCATAAGTCAACCCAACTTTCATTATAAAGTATTATTTCTCAGGGTATTCGCATAGAATACCCTTGTAATTACGCAGAACAATTTTTTCACTGTTGTGCTCAACGACATAATTGGGAAGCAATGGAATTTTACCACCGCCCCCGGGAGCATCGACAACGAATGTCGGTACTGCATAACCACTGGTGAATCCTCTTAAACCTTTTATTATTTCAAGACCTTTTTTAACCGTTGTCCGGAAATGTCCGGAACCCGGGATCAGGTCACACTGATATAAATAGTATGGTCTGACTCTCATCATCAGAAGTTTGTGCATGAGCTCCTTCATCACAGGAACATTATCATTAATGCCTTTCAGAAGGACGGTCTGACTTCCCAGAGGAAATCCGCCATCGGCCAGCTTGTTGCATGCTTTTATACACTCTTCAGTTACTTCGCTGGGATGTGAAAAATGCAGACTAATGAAAAGAGGCTGATATTTCTTCAGCATATTTATCAGGTTGTCAGTAATTCTCATAGGAAGTACAACAGGAATTCTTGTTCCTATACGTACTATCTCAACATGTCCTATGCTCCTTATGTTTGAAAGGATATAGTCAAGAAGTTCATCAGAAAGGGTAAGCGGATCGCCACCGCTGATCAGAACGTCTCTTACTTCCTTGTGTGCAGCAATATATGCAAAAGCTTTTTCAAAATCCTGTTTTCCAAGCTTGTCGAGTTTTCCGACTGAATGGGAACGCGTACAATACCTGCAATAATTTGAGCAAACCTGAGTCACAGTAAAAAGTATTCTGTCAGGATAACGATGAACAATACCTTTGACAGGAGAAGATGATTTCTCATGCAGCGGGTCTGACTGTTCATTACTGTGCTGAAGCAGTTCTTCTACTACAGGAATCACATTCCGCCGCAGCGGATGTGAATAGCTCGTCTCATAGATGAGTGATGCAAAATACGGAGTTATCCTCATTGGAAGACGGCCTTTCAGATTATTAATAGCCATAATTTCCTTTTCGGATAATTTCATGATTTTCTTTAGCTCGTCAATGCTTGTTATAGCATTCCGTAATTGCCATTTCCAATCATTCCAGGAGTCGATAGTTGTTAGGGGGAAGTAGCGGTGCATGAACTCCGAACTTCGGTTGCTAACTAACTGTGTTGGGATTTCGTTTTGCGAAAAAACTATGGTTTTCGCGCCAGGCTCTTCATCCGAAGAGCAACCCACGAGGCGGCTCTCACTACGGAGAGCCGTAACCTCATTATTGTTAGCGTTCATAACAGATGATGAATAAATTCATCGTTTCTTTTTAGATTAATTTGTTTTAAATTAATACTCTAATTAAAAATTAATTGGTGCGAAAGTATATATTCTATAAATACATTGTATCATTTGACCATCAGAAATATTAACACTAATAGCATTTTATTAACAGCATAATTTTCTTCAATAATTTTTAATTCAGTTAAATTGCTGTTTAATAGCAAGTTACATCCATCAGCATTCTCATTCAAACTGATGAGGCGATTGGTATTTTTTTGACTCACACTTTTTATGCTCATTTTCATTTTTGTTATTTTCAATTCTGAGTCGAAATTTTCTTCCATTTAAAAATTTTGAAAACCTGATTTGCAATAATGATGCCAGAATCATTTTCTGACAAATTTTCTTTATTAAAAAATGGAATCAGGAATAAATAAAAAAGATTCCTCTCTGACGCTCGGAATTACATCATGATTTGGGGGTAATTGAATTGTCATTCCGAATGACGCGTAACAAAATGAGGAATTTTTGACGTATGAAAAACTTTAACTATTCTAATTCGTAATTCATAATTCTTCCTCAGACATTCCGTACTCTTTCCTTAGTCTTTTAATGTTACTGCGCTTTTTCTTTTTTTCAAGTCTTTTTTTGTTTGAAGCTTTTGATGGTGTGGTAGCAATACGTTCAGGATTTATTGTAAGAGCTTTTATGATAAGCTTTAAAAATTTTTCTTCAGCTTTCTTTTTATTCATCAACTGAGTTCTTTCTGATTGCGAAACAACAATCAGGTCTCCATCAGTATTTATTTTTTTCTTCAGCCTTTCAAAGAGTAAGAATTTTTCATTCGCGGTCAGAACCTCAGATTTATTTATATTAAACCTCAGCTCCACCTTTGTGCAGACTTTGTTGACATTCTGTCCTCCTGGTCCACTGCTGCGGGAATAAGCGAAGGTCAGTTCATTTGAAAATATTCTTTCTTTTAATTCTTCTGCATCCATCTTAAGCTATATGAAAAACAATGCAACACCTGCCACACTTATTACTGCTCCGATAACTTCAGCAGGCTTTATTCTTTCTTTGTATAAAATTGCATAGGGAATAATAATGAATATAGGCACCAAAGCCATTATGGTCGAAGCAATTCCAGCTTCAGTATATATCACAGCGATCAGGGAAAAAGAGACTCCCAGGAACGGACCGAAAAATGCACCAAGAGAAAGAAGCTTCATTCCATTTTTATTCATCAACGCATTTTTTACGCTTCCCCATCTTCGCATAACTGTAATCAGCGCAGCGAATCCGGTAATTCCTGCAATGACTCTGATCTGCGTAGCAGAAAAAGGATCATAATCTTTTACACCTAATTTGCTTAAGATCAATCCAAGTGCCTGACCGACTGCACCTCCAAGTGCATACAGGATTCCGGATGGGGCAAGCTTAAGTGAAAGTTTTTCACCTGCTCCGTTGCGATTAAAGATAGCCAGAGCTATTCCTGTAAAAGTAAGTGCCATTCCAAAATAATTGACCAAAGTAAGATGTTCACCAAGTATTATCCAGCCAAATAAAGCGGTGATGGGAGGGACGAGGGTCATTATCAGCATTGAGAACCTGGACCCTATAACTGTGAAGGCTTTGAAAAGGAAAAGGTCGCCAAAGACAAATCCGACGAATCCGGAGAGTGAAAGCCACATCCAGTTTTCTGCACTGGCATCTGTAGGTAAAACAAGTTTTCTGCGAATAAAAGTGAAAGTGCTCAGGAAAATAAAGCCGACAATCAGCCTCAGAAAATTAACTGGTAAAGATCCTGCCTTCCGGCTTGCTGATTCAAATGCAAGAGCAGATATTGTCCAGAAGAAAGCAACCAGCAGTGCAGCAAATTCACCAAGATGATTCCGGATAAAATCCATTGTAACCGGTTTTCAGGTAAAAACTCAAAATTATTTTAAATGTGGTAAAATTAATATTAATTGTTTGGTCTCAGCTTCGAATTCAAGTTCCTCCAATAAAAATAACTTATGCTGCTGTTATCGAGTCAATACTGTTTAACGACCAGAACAATAAAAATGCATGTCGTTTTTTATTTGTAAATTGGAACTTACATAAACATGAACATTATGGATATTAAGATTAGAGATCATTTTATAAAGCAGTGGAAGAAGTATTTCAACAATTCTGAAATTCCTATTGTTTTTTATTATACAGATAATCCAGGAAATTGCAGGATTGTCTCTGCCTCATCAAAATGGAGATGCCTCATCTGTGAACTTATGCAAGTCAGGAATGGTGAATCGCTGGCATTTAACTCTCAAGCACTTAGATGCGGAGGTGCAAAACGATATTTAGGTTTTACTGATACTATGAGACCAAATTTTGAACATTTCCTCTCCTGTGGTATTGAAAATGAAATGGAAGGAGAGAGGTATATCAGAACTCCGGAAATGGTAAGAGAATTAATGAAAAATCAGAAAAAACTTAATATTGCCGGAAAATATATTGTTTTCAAAAAATGGGACAAACTGGAAGATTATGACAATCCCGATGTCGTAATCTTTTTTGCAAAACCTGATGTTCTCTCAGGATTGTTTACTCTAGCCAATTTCGATCAAAGTGAACCAAACAGCACATTCACTCCGTTTGGTGCAGGTTGCGGATCAATTGTTCATTATCCATACCTTGAGAAAAATACAGACCGCCCCCGAGCTGTAATAGGTATGTTTGATCCTTCAGCCAGACCATGCGTGCCTGCAGAAACTCTGACATTTTCAGTACCGATGATTAAATTCCTGAAAATGATAAGTTACATGGATGAAAGTTTTCTTATAACCAATTCCTGGAAAAATGTTCAGGAAAGGCTAAAATGAAATAAGCTTATCCTATTTTATTCATTGAACTCAAACACGTATTCACCCGATCCTCTTGAAAATCCTATGCTTCTTTTGTCTTTTGTCTCCTGTATAATT
>JBGOXH010000015.1:0-19224 GCA_041479075.1 Bacteroidia bacterium
AAGATAACCTTCTCTCATGTTTAATGTCCGAATAAAATGACTGACTCTGGCAGTTGACAGATCGACAGGCTTTCCATTAACAGAGATATTAATTCCGATCCATTTTGGTGCATTAAGAACTTTTGCGAAATATTCAGGATAACCATTTTTCCACCATCCAACACGCGTTTTGTCGGGATAGTAAACTCCGGCGATATAGCTGCCCTGCAGAGAATCGCCTGAATAATGCTCCTCAAAATTGGCTCTCTGACCCATATAACCATTCCCGATCGAAAAAATGCTTTCCGATTCCCTGTTTAACTCAGGGTGAAATCCCTCCTCGATTATGAGCCATTCATCCTTTTTATAACAGTTATTCATAACCGTGAATTTTTTCAAGTTTCATTAATTTCTTCAGGTTCATCTTATCCAACCCTGAAACAACCAAATGAGCTTCTGTCAGTATTTTCACTGAACCTATTCCCACACACATCATTCCTGCATTTATGGCAGCACGGACACCGGCAATTGCATCTTCAAAAACAACACAATATTTTGGTTCGATTTTAAGCATTTTTGAGGCTGTAATAAAAACTTCAGGATCGGGTTTTGCTTTACTGACGCTATTTCCGTCGGCTACAGCGTCAAAAAACTTTTCCATTCCTATCCGCTTGAGGATCAGAGGCGTGTTTTTGCTTGCCGATCCTATTGCTACCTTTATTCCGGCTTTTTTAAGTTCATCAATAAATTGAAGGCTTCCCGGGAGTATTTCCGCCGGAGTCATTCTGCTTATATAATCGATATACCATTTATTCTTAAGACTTGCATATTCATCTTTCTGTTTTTGAGTCAGCTTCATATCTCCCAATTCAAGTATTATGTCGAGAGACTCATATCGGCTTACACCTTTTAACCGTTCATTGTCTTTTTCTGTAAAAGGTATATGTAATTGATCTGCAAGGCGTTTCCAGGTAAGAAAATGATACCGTGCTGTATCAACTATCACCCCGTCAAGATCAAAAATGCAGGCTCTGGTATGCATATTAACTATTTTTTTTCATCATCAACATCCTTTACAAAGAGAATGAGCAGGGCTGCAATAAACATCGAAACACCACCGGTTACAAGAGCATAAATACTTTCTCCGCCATAAAAATTCCTGACTAAAAATCCCAGTATACTTGCTGCCATTATCTGAGGAATAACGATAAAAAAATTGAAGATCCCCATATAAGTTCCCATTTTGTTTGAAGGCAGCGAACCTGTGAGTATGGCATAAGGCATTGCAAGAATGCTTGCCCAGGCAAGACCTATTCCAAGCATGGATAAGATCAGCATTTCAGGAGTTTTAAAAAGAATAATTGAAATAAGTCCCAGTCCTCCAGCCACAAGGCTCATTGAGTGTGTGATTTTGCGGTTTGTAAATCTTGCAATGACAGGGAGCAGAAATGCAACAACAGCTGCAAATCCATTATATACGGCAAACAGGACTCCTACCCAGTTTGCTCCCTGGTTATAAAGTTCGCTGGTTGGATCTTTAGTTCCATAAATATGACTTGTAACAGCAGAGGTCGTATATATCCACATTGAAAACAGGGCAAACCATGAAAAGAACTGAACTACTGCAAGTTGCCCCATTGTTTTCGGCATCATAAAAAGATCTCTCAGGACAACAACAACACCATTTTTTGTTTTTCCACCAGCTATCAGACCTCCGGTAACTACCTGGATCAAGCCAAAAACCCCTATACCGCCGGAAAGAATATATAACTCTTTTTCAAACTTCAGAAAATATATAAGCAGACCAACTGCCACTCCGGCAATTATCCAAATTATGCCCCTGGTAAAAAATCCTTTCGCGCTAAGCTTTTTGACCGAATTTAAATCTTCCTCTTCGACATGTTTTTCTTCAGCTGAAAAATCACGTAATTCTTCAGGCGAGTATTCTTTTGTCCTGATGATCGTCCAAAGCACAGCTGAAATAAAAACCATACCACCGATATAAAATGAGAGCTTGACGGAAAGTGGAATCTGTCCTGAAGGTGCAGTATTCTGAACATGAAACCATTTTGTAAGTATATAAGGGAGCAATGATGCAATGACAGCTCCGGTTCCGATAAAAAAGCTTTGTGTGGCAAAACCTGTTGTTCTCTGTTCTGAAGGCAGCATATCGCCGACAAATGCCCTGAAAGGTTCCATAGAGATATTTATTGAAGCATCCATTATCCAGAGCATTCCGGCAGCAACCCACAATGCAGGAGAATTTGGCATTATCAGGAGAGCAATAGAAGCGAGTATGGCTCCTGTCAGAAAATATGGTCGCCGTCTTCCGAGTCTGTTCCAGGTATTGTCACTCATATGCCCGATTATAGGTTGCATTATCAGTCCTGTTACAGGAGCAGCAATCCAGAGTATTGGTATATTCTCAATTTTTGCTCCAAGTGTTTCAAAAATACGGCTGACATTTGCATTCTGAAGTGCAAAACCGAATTGAATGCCAAGGAATCCGAAGCTCATATTCCATATCTGCCAGAAGGACAACCGGGGTTTTGGTTTATTCATAAAGTTCATTTATTTAAGAACAAAAATATTTTGTTACAATGCGTGAAATGTATCCAAAAATATAGAAAATGATTGTTAATCTATACTCTGTATGTTATTTATTTTCATGTAGATTCGCTGAATTTCAGCTAAAAAATCAGCGTGACTTTGTTTCAAACGTTTTCTGAAAAATCAAAATAAACCGAATCTTTTTACTGGGCAAGTGTAAATTTAAGGCTGAATCCTATATTAAGGTTTGAAGTCGGGAAAGTACTTGCAACAAAAGGATTATTTTTGGTGTAATCGGCAAAAATCTGAAGATTAAACCTGTCACTTAACATATAATCAGCAGTAAATCCGCCTGTATAAACTTTGTTTCCGACGACAGGCTGATTTACATCTTCAACGAGTTTCCTGGCAAGTGTTTTATTATCGCGGATTGAAAAATCAAGACGCAGGTTCAGGTCGCTTTTTAACGCCCGCTGTCTGCCAGCCGTTTTCAATTCAATCTTCAGATCTTCAAACCTGTAGCCCAGCCTTACAACAAGTTCATTGATCCGCGCATCAGCAATCTGATTACTTGTAAGATTAAGGGAAACCGTGCGGGATTTTTTCCATTCGAACATCGTTGTCAGGTTGTTTTTCCAGTTCATATCTACATTTATCAGAGGGCTGAATTGTTCATTCAGGGTAACAACGTTTATTTCATATCGCTGGGTGAAGTTGTTCTGAAGATCCCTGACATCGCATAATCCGTTTTCATCTTCCGCATAGCTAAGGTTTGATATATATGATCCGATCTGATATGTGCTTCTGTACTGATGGGTTAATGTCAGCGATCTGAATATTCTCTGTATAAAGCTGAATTTTGTAAGACCGTCAAAAGTAATTCTCCAGTTAGGCATCATTTTTAATGCTGACGGGAAAGTTGCCAGTGTAACTTTATTGGCATTGGTTTTGGTATATGCCGCAAGGAAAGCAGGAATCATAACTTCTCTTGAAGTCATTCCATATCCGTTCTTATATGGTCCTTCGATCGGGTCGCCTGTTTCCGGATCTATGTCAGGATTGTAGGTCGGATCAATTGCAGCTCTTGCAGCAGCTCTTCGTTCTGAAATGATTACCAGGTTTTTCTTAAAAGCCTCAAAGGTCGGAGAAACATATTCATTATCTTTTGAAATCTTTTCAAATGCCGTACCCCATGAAATAACTGATATTGAATATGTTCCGGTCATGATCCTGTTGCGTCTGCTTTCAGGGAAATTGCCGTCCTTATCAGCAATATAATATGAACTGATTGTTTGTGTGAACCGCCTGTCGGCATTTATATCTATTTTCAGACTGGGGAAAGGCTCAACCAGAGTTCTCAGAGAAATATCATGCTTATTGTTCAGGGTTGCCGGAGTACTTAGCAAAGTATCGGTAGTAATCCAGCCATTTCTTGCTGCCTTGTCAAAAAAGCTTTCATCATTATAACCGAGGATGAACGGCAATCCCGGTGCAAGAATATCATTGTATCGTGACATCCCGAGATATTTTGTACCAGGCATGTACCCGGGAAGATACTGGCCCTGTCCTGAAGTATAGGTCAGGCTCATAGTTCTTATTCCGAGAAGAGTCCGCATCAGGTATTCACCGGTTACAATCCAGGGATTACGTTTTTGCGGTACACGTCCTTCTATTACAACCTTTGCACCTTCGATTTGTTCGGTCGGGGTAAAGTTCACCCTGTTTTCACTTACAATATCAACTTTGCCTTTAACCTCTTCGCCATTTTTCTTAACGACTTTGACTTTAACATCCTTGGTTCGCAGATTATGGACAATTCCTTTAGCAACATTCTGCTTGAAATTGATATTATCTTTAGTATATGTAACTGTTTTTAATTCAGCCTTCATGCGTTGTGCGGCATCAGGACGGGTATTATTTTCAATTTTCTTAAGAAATTTTGATTTAGTATAGATTGAGGTAAAATTTGCTGTCCCGGAGAGAGTAAGTTCATTATGGTTTTTAATCGAATTCCCGATATTGATATTCATGCTGTCAGGATAGAGTGGTCCGGCCAGCCATGTATAATCAGATCCATAACGGGCAGTGGAACTAACCCATGAAAGAAGCGGAAGCTTATTCACAGGAATATTATAGGTGACGTTAATGAAATGGTTGTATGATGTTGTCCGGCCTAAATTTTTAAGGTTAGTAAGGACTGAATCGCGCCAAATCTTATATTCACTGCGGTATCTCTTTTTATCAACCCCTCCTTCCGGTTCATCAATTCGTGCAATGTTTGTTGCTGTAAAATCTACCTTAAGCTGCCGTGTTACGTCGTACTTGAAATCATAGATTCTGCTCCACTCGAAATCTTTCTTGAAAGTAGGTGTTATTTTCAGATATGGGTTATTTATGTTCCTGGTTTTGATCTCGTTATAATAACGACTCAGGTCAGTCCTGAAACCAATGCTTTTAGGAAAAATATAAAAATTAAAATCCTTAATCAGTCTGAAAACATTTCCACTCAGAAATTTAACCTTTTTAAATGGTGTTACATTGACAGGTTGAGCTTCGTAATTATAGCTCAGTCCTCCCTTGTAGTTTTTTTCAAGATTTATTTCGGTCTTTGTGTTACTGCTGTAAATCTCATTATATGTATAATTGACACTTAAATTTGCAATATCCCAGGCATGCGGTTTATCTCCTCTTTTTGATATTCCTGCGTTGCTTATAGTAAGAGTTTTTCTTCTTGAAAAATCTTCTGCAATTGATTTTATTGAGTCTCTTTCAGCTTTAGTTTTGGCATTGTCGAGAGCATCGGAAAGGAGAATATCAGGATCGAGAGGATTATATTGAGGTTTTATCCTTGTTTCAGAGTAACCCATATAAACGGGTAGTCTGACTCCCAGTTTTTCCGGAAAAAATTTCCCCAGTTCTATTGTTGAAGAGAGATCATATTTTAATACCCGTTCTTTGCTTCGCTCATTTACCTTTTTTTCGATGCTTCCCCAGCCCGGTGTACTTGTCTGTCCTACCATGTCAACGGTACCAAGGTCAGCCAGACGTGCCTGTAAATGTGCATTTGCAGCCCATCCGCCATTTTCAATAAAATCATTGAGACGAAGTTCATTTACCCATACTTCTCCCCATTTTGGATTACCATCATCACTTGAAGGATTTCTTGTTTTAATCGGATTTCTCACCCCGACCATAATAACTTTTATATTGCTCATGTTGGGATTCCCCGAGACAGATATCCTGTGTCCATCGTGCATATAAACAAAAACATCCGAAACGCTCAGAGATGAACCTGGTTCATTCATCTGTCTGTTTCTCTCCTGCTTTGCATCCTGGAGAACCGATAAATCGATGTTAAAGCTATTTTCAGTTGGCCAGACAATTGCCCGTGCTGCGTCGGAATTGTTATCGTAATGCCCTGGCGGTGTTAACTTTAACGGGATTTCGTATTCATAAAAATTACTTTTATAGTCGGAACCTATTCTTATAAATGCTGTAAGTTCATTATCGGCAAGGATCTGGCCGATTATTGCTTCAGCATGAACTTCCATTCGCAATTTTTTATATTGCCGGATGTCGAGATTTACAGTTCTGAAAGCAGCTCTTGCATCTCCGTCTTCAAGGTTTTGAACCTTTAGAACCATTGATTGTTCGTTAAGCTGTCTGAGCTGTGGATTTGAAGGATCTGTCACCCTGTCGAAACCGGGAGGAAGCACATAATTTACCGGTTCTTTCCCGGCATTCTCTTCAATGCTTACCGAGCTTATTTCAAATGTTCCGTCAGATTCTTCAGGTATCGTAATTCTTTCACCACCCTCCATGAATGATATATTATATTTTCTCCATTCTGCCCTTACCAGATCAAGTTTTGCAAAACGCATAATAATGGGCTTATTAAAACCACGCAGAAACATTCTCATAAAGCGTATTGATTTGAAATCGCTTATTGTTCCAACGACTTTCTGATATTCAGTAATCGGGATTTTGAACTGATACCATTTTACTTTCGATTTTGTACCATTTGCCATAGAGGCTTCATACTCAATCTCATCGACGACATAATTAGATCCGACCTTTAAATCTCCGGGTCTCATACTTACCCTGTACTGAAAATAACTTTCAGTTTCACTGAGCGTATTATCGCGGTTAATATCCTCCATGTCGGGTAGTGTGGTGCCGGAAGTCGGGTATGATTCAGCCGACATTTCAGACGTGGGAGAGTTACCATCCAGACCATTATACTTTTTATACCTGTCGAGAATTCCCAGCTGTTCAAAATCATAATCTGATCCTCTGAAATAATGGAAGTTATCAGCTGACGGATCTTTTATTGTTTCCTGATAAACAGCTGGTTTTTCGATTGTTTGTGATTTCTGGAGATAATCGGTAAAGAATGTTTGTTCGTCATTATCTTTAAGACCATCCAGCCCAGCATCCTGGTATTTGCGTGTTTCAGGATCATTGTCAAAAGCATTGACAACAGCCTGGACAGTCGGAACTCTTCCCCATACAGTTGTATCAACATTGATTGGAGTTGCTGATCCGGGCAATCCATTCTCAAAACTTTTTCTTGAATCGTGCAGTATATCTTCCGAAATATTTCCGAGATTAATGAAAAGATCTCCGCCTTCGTGAGCCGGATCCTCCACAAAAGGATCCATAAGCCAGAACTTGATATATTGAATATTTGCCGTTTCAAAATCGCTTGTCAGTACTTCCCGCATCATACCACCCCATCTTGATTGCGGATCATTAAGCTTCCCATCGGAATTTATACCTTTGGAATAGAGGCCCGGGTCAGTGTCATAATTGTACTGGCCTCTCTCATCAGGATAGTATGCAAGATTAAGTACAGTTATGTTTGTTGGTATTCCGCTTTCGCTTTCTTTGAACGGGAAGATTTCATTTTCGTATATCTCTCTTACAAAATGACTCGATTGTTCATCAGGATGCTGTTTGATATAATCAGGAGTGGAAGATCCGTTCCTCAGGAAAAGAGGATCAATTACATACCAGGCCAATCTGGCTCTGTTAAAACCGCTGACTAAATTATTATTAAATCTTGCTTCAGGGAATACAAGATCTTGTCCCTGCGGAACACTTGCAAGTGTCCATGCATTAAATGATTTAAGGTCAAGAGGTATTTCGCTGGCTTCAAAATCGTCAATATATGCATTGCCGGCTTTGGAAATGGCCTTCGAGTGACCCGGTATGAGGTTGGCAAATTCACCAAAGAATGTTATGGCAGAAGGAGTTTTTGTCTCAAGAAACGGGATTTTATCGATTATTTTTGTAAGAGTGTGGGATTCTGTTTTATAAGATACATCCAAACCCCAGATTGTATTTGAAATTGGTTCTTCACCAAAATTAACTTTCTGAGTATAAGGCCTTTCTGTAAGGTGCAGGATAGTACCTCCTACATCAAGATTATCTGAAAAACGATAATCAAGATGAGTTCCTACAAGGGTTTTTGTCTGAAATCCGAAAAACTGGTTGCTTTCAAGTGAAACGGAAATGGGTGTTTGTGATTCGATAAGTGCAGTATTTATTATTCGGACGGTACCCATATTATAATCGACGGTATAATCTGTATTTTCTGTCAGAGTTACACCACCGGCAGTTACTATCACCGAACCCTGTGGAATATTTGTAGCATTCAGTTGTATCTCTGATCCTGATTCGGAAGAATATTGTCCCTGCAGAATAAATTTGTTTTTTTCCGCCATTTGCTGCGCCACAGTTTGTGTCGAATCATATAGTTCCTGATAAACATATTTATCGGCAATAATTGGATCATTTATCTTTTGTCGGAGATGACTTCCAAAAGGTTCAATAACAGGAAAGACTATTTTCCCCCTGTCGACCATAACAGTTACATTACTAATGAAATCAAAAAAACCATCCGGCTCGCGATCCAGCTGGGAATTAAGATTATCGAGTCCCATAATCTGAAGGAGTATCTGGTCCTTGAGCTTTCCTTCGGGCAGATAGTTAACTGAATTTCCTGTTTTGTCATCCTGGTAAAGAATATTCAATACAAAGTCATTCGTCTGAAGCTTCCCTGAACCTAGAGAATAAATGTTTTTCATCATCAAATCCCATGTCGGAAGCTTAGGTGTAAGAGCTGTCCCTTTCAGCATTTTCAGAAGCAGTGTCTGAGGTGCATTAATTCCGTCAGTAGAAAATTCTCCAACTTTATAGACTTCGCCATTCAAAGTATATTCAAAAGCTACTGCCAGAACTTCATCTGTATTCAAAGCTGTATTAAGTGAAATATATCCAAGTTGCTCATTAACTGTATATTCTCTGTCACTGAGTTTACGGGCATTTTCAATTTTTTCAAAATCACGGCCTATCTGGAAATCATTATATAATGGTTCAAGAGTATTTATAACCTGGTCAACATTTCTTATTGCAGAATAGGTGGAATTCATCTGCTCATATAAATAGTTTGCATCATTATCAGGATATAATGGTGCTCCGGCTGTTTCCTGGAATGCAGGTACATTATTGTAAATATGATTTTTATTTTCAGCAAGATCCATGAATGCCACGATATTTCTGTTGCTTCCTTCTTCAAACCGGCTTGTTTTATTTGTTACCCAAACTTCAATTCTTTCAATATTAATTCCGGAGGTCACAATGGGCAGAGTTTTTAATGCATTATCATAGGTATCCCTGAAGTACTGAGAGAGAAAGAAATGTCGATTTGCTTCATACTCATCTGCATGTATCTCAAAATCTGTCAGTTGAGCTCCACCCTTCACTTCAATTACTGACGATTCGCCTTTCTGTTGTGAAGCAACTGTTGTGACAGTCAGTTTGCCAAACTGCATTTCAGTTTTAAGTCCAAACAGACTATAACTGCCTGTAATTAATGTTCCTGTGAGAGGAAGGGTGACATCGCCTGCTTCGATCTTTTTTAAAATCTCATCTTCTTTTCCCGTGTACTGGAGTTTCGTTCTGTTTTCAAATTCAAATAATGCTTCGGTGTTATAATTAACAGCCAGCTCTACCTTGTCGCCGATAGTTCCGGTCACGTTCATCTGGATCTTTTCCTTAAAGTCGAAGGTGGGGATGCTTCTAAGCTTTTCGGAAAGTGTCGGATTTTCTGTTTTTGAAATATTAACGCCAAAAATAAGTTCAGCAGACCCCTGGGGGACAATATTTATTATGTTGCTACCGAATATTTTATCGAAGGTTGCACCACCAATTTCGATCTGAGGTATAAGGGTTGATCTGAATCCTGTTTCTTTTCCTGAAATTCTTGATTCCCAGTAATCGTGCATTGCCCTGCTGTACTCATATTTCCGGAATTCTTCAGGGTTCATATGAACAGGTGTGCGGTAATCAAATGACCCTACTTTCTGATAAATAATATATTCATTTTTATCAGGATCATAAATTGCCGTTGATTTTATATTGGAAGGATTATCGAGGAAAAGTGGTGATTTTTTCTGCGTTTCCCATGGATTTCCTGAAACGTCCTGTAATTTAAGAATTGATTTCTGTGTAGTGTCCGGATTTGCAGATACCTGGCTATTTGCTACTGTAGTCTTTAAGGCTAAAGAAACAAAGAGAGTAAGATATAAAAATACCAGAAGATTTCTATATGATTTCCCTGATCCCAATCCGGCTTAAAATTCTGTGTTACAAGTTCTTAAGCGCTTTCTTGATCAAATCCTCAACAGTCAGGTTCTTTTCTTCCCTTATTATCTTGTCAAGGACCTTTAAGACAGCACTTTTGGCAAACCCAAGCATCACTAAAGCAGATAACGCTTCTTCACGTCTTGTATTGTCAGTAAACGCAAATATTTCACCGGTTCCTGCTTGTTTGCCAAATTTATCTTTCAGGTCAACAATGATTCTCTGGGCGCTCTTTAAACCAATACCCTTTACGCTTTTTAAAAGATTTACATCTGAACCTATAATTGCTTTCTCTATTTCCACCGGACTCAGGGATGAAAGCATCATTCTGGCAGTTGCTGCACCTACACCTGTAACAGAAATAAGTGACCTGAAAATATCACGTTCGTCTTTATCGGCAAAACCGAAAAGCTGATGGCTGTCTTCCCTGATTACTTCATGGATCAGAATCTTATAATCATTTTTACCCTCGAGCTTTGCAAATGTTGTCAGCGAGATATTGACTGAATAACCGATTCCACCGGTTTCTATTGTGAGGAATGTCGGAGTAATCTGGGTTATATTTCCTTTTATATAGTCTATCATAATGGCTGTTCTGCATTAAAAATATCAGGCGGCAGTTCGTCAACTTTATCAGTATGTGTTTCAATATCCTGATGTTTAAGGGGATTTTTTGAGATTCCGGCATACATCTGCCTGTTTCTGAAAATATTACATGCGAGATAAATAGCCTGTCGGAATGAATTCTCTGAAGCTTCATTTTTCCCTGCTATCGGAAATGCTGTTCCATGAACAGGTGATGTTCGGACAAATGGTAATCCGGCTGTGAAGTTTACCCCGGAGTCGAATGATAATGCCTTAAACGGGGTAAGTCCCTGATCATGATACATTGCAAGAATTCCGTCGAATTTTGTAAATGATCCCGCACCGAAAAAACCATCAGCCGGGAATGGTCCGAATGTCATAATTCCTTCATTTTCTGCCTGCTTTATTGCCGGTATAATTACATCTGTCTCTTCAGTCCCAAGTAATGAATTGTCGCCGGCATGTGGATTTAATCCAAGAACCGCTATCTGAGGTTTACGTATTCCAAAGTCGAGAACGAGCGAGTGATTCATCAATCTGATTTTGCGTAACAGTGATTCAACAGTAATTAATTCCGATACTTTTTTAAGAGGAACATGTCCGGTAGCAAAACCTATTCTCATGTTTTCACTGATCATAAACATCAAAACTTCTTCGGCTCCTGCTTTTGTCCTGAGGTAATCTGTGTGGCCGGTAAAATTAAATTTCTCCGATTGAATATTTTTCTTATCTATCGGAGCTGTTATCAGTACATCTATTCTCCCTGCTTTCAGATCCTCAACTGCTCTTTCAAGGGAAATCAATGCTGCTTCACCACCCTGGGGAGTAGATTTTCCAAGCTCAACCCTGACATTGTCGTCAAGGCAGTTAATCATGTTTGCTTTCTTTGGATTTGCTTCCTCCGGATTCCGTATATTATTAAAGCTGAAATTACTAATATTCAACGCTTTACGATGATATGCCGCCACTTTTGGTGATCCATAAACGATCGGTATGCAAAGATCATTAATCATTGTATCCATGAGGGTTTTAATAATTACCTCATAGCCTATTCCATTAATATCTCCATGGGAAATACCGGTTATAATTGCCTTGGTTTCCATATTATTACTTCAATTTTTTATAATCTGCCGCAAGCTTTTTTATAAAAGTTGCAAGCAGTCTTAAGCCTGAACCAGGTCCACCTTTCACTCTGTAAAAATCATCTTTTTTGAGCATTCCTGTGCCGGCAATATCAAGATGAATAAGGGGGAATTCTGTAAATTTTTCAAGGAATTTTCCGGCTGTGATAGCTCCGGCTTCACGTCCGCCTATATTCTTAACATCAGCAATGTCGGACTTTATCATTTCACCATACTCATCCCAGAAAGGTAATTGAGCGACTCTTTCATAAACCATTTGTCCGCACTCTTCAAGCAGAGAGACGTATTTTCTGTCAGCATTTGTCATCATTGCAATCGCCTGATTGCCAAATGTTATAGCAGCAGAACCGGTAAGTGTTGCAATGTCGATGATCAGTTCGGGGTTATACTTCGAGGCATAACTTAATGCATCTGCCAGGATCAGTCGTCCTTCAGCATCAGTACTTCCTACTTCAACTGTTGTTTTATTATACATAGTGATAATATCACCCTCAGTATATGCATTGCCGCCCGGCCGATTATCGGTAGCAGGGATCAATCCAATAATATGAAGTGGAATATTATTTTTTGCTGCAGTATAAAAAACCCCGGTTACAGTTGCGGCTCCGGCCATATCGCCTTTCATATTGGCCATATAATCACCGGTTTTAATATTAAGGCCGCCGGTATCATATACTATTCCTTTGCCAACCAGAACAACCGGCTTTTTATTCAGTGTCTTCGCAGGTTTCCATTCAAGAATGCAGAATACGGGCGGATCGACACTCCCCTTGTTGACAGCAATAAGTCCTCCCATTTTGAGAGCCTCTATTTTACCTTTATTCAGCACCTCAACTTTAAATCCTGACGACTTTCCTATTTTCTGAACTGCTGAAGCTAATGCAGTAGCATTCAAATGATTAACGGGTTCATTAATAAGATCGCGTACAAAATAAACGGCATCAGTTAAATCTATAAGCCATTTAATTTCTGCTTTATTGATATCGCCATAAAGGAGTAGTTTTGAAGGAAAGTTCTTCTTTTTTTCTTCTTTTTTTGATTTGTACTTATCAAAGGCATACATGCTTAGCAGCAAACCTTCAGTGAAATCTTCAATGGCTTCTTTATACGTCTGATCTGATGTAATAACCAGCTCTGAATGATTATTTGCTTTAATCAGCTTTTTCAGCTTTGAAGCAGCTTTGCGCAATTCTTCCCTTTTTTTGAATTCGCTTAAGCCATCTTTTACTTTTACGAGATAAGTGCACTTAAAATATGAATTTATAAAAATATGCTCTTCCTTATTACGCAGCTGTTTTAGTACAAATTCCTTTTCGGTTTTGCTTAATCTCAGGCTTTCAGGTATTTCATCTTTTCCAAGAATACATATAACTGACTGATCAGGAGATATTTGGGATGTCTTGATTAATTCGGGTTTCATGTTAGTTTATGAAAATTTTTAAGAATGTAAAGTTAATTAAATTATTGATTGTTTAGTTTTCAAAGAGTTACCTTTGCATAGAAGAATGCCCCCATGCCCTCCCGCTTCGCTGAAGCTTCGCGGGACAGGCTCTAAAGGGGGTTTGAATACAACCATCGATATAAGTATGATTTTAAATCAGTTATATGAAAAAGCATTAAGCCTTATTTCTTTAAATGCTGAAGAAGGAGAGTTTCTTTATAAACATTCGCCGCTTGAAGAATTGATATATGTAGCAGACAGGTTGAGGCAGATCCATGTTCCAGGGAAAAATGTCGGCTGGATGATCGACAGGAATGTGAATATTACCAATATCTGTTTTTCACAATGCCTTTTTTGTAATTTCTGCAGAAAAAAAAATTCGCCGGACGCATATATAACAACCGAAGAAGAATATAAAAATAAGATCGATGAGCTTTATGATCTGGGTGGTGATCAGGTTCTTCTGCAGGGGGGAATGAATCCTGATCTGGGGCTTGGCTTCTATGTCGATCTTTTCAAAAACTTAAAAAGACAATATCCAACATTGAAGTTACATGCTCTTGGGCCGCCTGAAATAGTTTATCTGGCAGCCAGAGAGAAAATGACTTATCATGACGTACTTACCAGGCTCGTTGAAGCAGGGCTTGATTCTCTTCCCGGAGCCGGTGCTGAGATTCTTTCAGACCGTGTCAGAAAAATTGTATCTCCTGCAAAAGCGTCTGCAGCAGAATGGCTCGAAGTAATGAGAGTTGCACACAGAATCAATTTGCCGACATCTGCCACAATGATGTACGGACATATTGAAACGACAAAGGAAAGGATTGAACATCTGATAAAGATCAGGGAACTTCAGGAAGAAAAACAGAAAAATCAATTCGGATTTATAACTTTCATACCCTGGCCATTCCAGGATGAATTAACAGTTTTAAGGGAAAAATACGGAGTTAAAAGCAGTTACAATGGACCTGATTATCTGAGAATAATCGCTATAAGCCGTATAATGCTCAATAATATTAAAAACATACAGGCTTCGATACTTACTGTCGGAAAGGAAATCGGGATGCTGTCATTGCATGCCGGTGCAAATGATCTGGGGTCTATAATGATAGAAGAGAATGTAGTAAGTGCAGCCGGGTCAAATAACCGGTTCAATGCAGAAGATCTTCAATCAATAATCAAGGAAGCAGGTTTTGTTCCTAAAAGAAGAAATCAAAAATATGAGGAGTTTGATTAGTTTCAATTAATAATATAATTAGGCTTTACTCCCTTCGCGTCCTTTGTGTTTTCCTTTGAGTTCCTTTGTGGTTAAATGATTTAAAGGTTTAACCACAAAGGACACAAAGTACACACGAAGAGCACAAAGGATTTTTAAGGAGAATGACTATCGTTAAAATAAAAAAGCCTGCAGAAATGTGCAGGCTTTCAGATTTTATCTAGAAGATACTAGTCAAATTTCTCCTTTTCTTTTTCTTCATCGGCATCATACTTTGAAGCTTTTTTAAATTCTTTCATACCCTGACCGATGCCTTTCATTAATTCAGGAATTTTTCTTGCGCCAAATAAAAGAACCACAACAAGCAGAATAAGCAATACCTCTGTTAAACCTATCTTTCCCATCTCTTTAAGTGTTATAATTTATGCAAAGTTATAAATACTTTATTTAATTACAAGTCACAATCTGTTAATCTATTTTCTGAATAGCCGTAGAATATCGTTCCCATTTGCAAAAATGAGTATTGAAAATAATATTATCATACCGGCTATCTGTGCGTATTCCAGGAATTTATCGCTGGGTTTTCGACCCGTAATTACTTCAAATAGCAGAAACATAACATGTCCTCCATCAAGAGCAGGTATGGGTAAAATATTCATTACGGCAAGGATTATCGAAAGAAATGCGGTAAAATTCCAGAATATCTGCCAGTCCCATTCACCCGGGAAAATCTTGGCGATAGTAATAAAGCCGCCAAGCGATTCATAAGCTTTGGTATGCCGAGAGAAAATAAGCCTGAATTGCTTCAGATAGTCAGCGATTGTTTTGAAGCCCTTGTTGATTCCTGCCGGAATTGACTGCAGAAACCCGTATTTAATTATTTTCAGGTCAAAATACTGTCCGTAAGATCTGTTGATACTGACACCCAATATACCCAATGCTGTCGGAGTCACCGGGATATTCAGCTTTTCATCTTTTCTTGAAATATTAAGAACAACATTTTTGTTTTTGTGTTGAGCCAGATAATTTTGAAATTCATCATAATAAGTGAATTTTGTACTATCGATTCCTGTCACTTCATCTCCAATCTCTAAACCGGCAATTTTCGCAGGAGAATCACGTGTAAATTTATTGATGACAAACGGACCAAAAGGTGTTCTGGCATCTATTTTCCCTTTACCTTTAAGTGACTTTGGAATAAAATCTGCAGGAATAGGTATATTTATTTTCTCTCCATTGCGCTCGACCTGAATTGTTTTACGATTGTTGAGAATAATATCAGGCATTATCTGCATGAAGTTATCAATATACTGATTATCTATAGATAAGATTTTATCTCCATTTCTAAGTCCTATTGCATAGGTAGTTGAATCAATTTCTATCCCGTATTTTACATTTGAAGTCTGAAGATATGTTTCACCCCAGGCATAGAGCACCAGAACATAAATAATCATTGCAAGGAGAAAATTGAAAACCACTCCTCCTGTCATAATGAGAAGCCGTTGCCATGATTTTTTAGCTCTGAATTCCCATGGCTGAACCGGTTGTTTAAGTTGTTCCTTGTCGAGCGATTCATCAATCATTCCTGAAATTTTGACATAGCCTCCGAGCGGCAGCCATCCAAGTCCGTACTCGGTTTCTCCTTTTTTGAATTTGAATAAGGAAAACCATGGATCAAAAAACAGGTAAAATTTTTCTACCCTTGTTTTAAAAAGCTTTGCAAGGAAGAAATGTCCCAATTCATGAATTATTACAAGAATTGAAAGACTTAATATGAACTGAAGTATTCTAACGAGTATTGTCATTTCTTAATCTGGAGTTTTCTTATAAAACCATCAGCAGTTATCCGTGCTTGTTTATCTGTTATATCAAGGGATTCAAGATCGGGGGAGGAAATATATTGATTTTTTTCTAATGTATATTCAACAACATCAGGTAGTTGTAAGAAATTAATTTTTTCTGAAAGAAAAGCTGCAACAGCAATTTCATTTGCAGCATTAAGAGCACACGGCATATTCCCTCCTTCTTTTAAAGCCTGATATGCCAGGGATAGATTCCGGAATTTCTTAAGATCAGGTTCTATAAAAGTAAATACAGGTTGAACTCTGAAATCGAGACGAGGGAGTTCCGACGAAAGTCTGCGTGGAAAGCTGAGGGCAAAAAGAATCGGAATTCTCATGTCCGGAATTCCCAGCTGAGCTTTAACCGAGCCATCTGTAAAATGAACAAACGAGTGAATTATTGACTGAGGATGGATCGTTACATCTATCTGTTCAGGTCGCAGATCAAAAAGCCATTTTGCTTCAATCACTTCGAGTCCTTTGTTCATCATTGATGCCGAATCTATAGTCACCTTATCACCCATGTTCCAATTGGGATGCTTCAGAGCTTCAGAAGGTCTGACCTTTTGTAGCTCTTTATAGGATTTTTTCAGGAAAGGTCCACCGGAAGCAGTAAGGGTTATTTTTTCAATTGATTTCTTCTCCTCACCGATAAGACATTGAAATATTGCAGAGTGCTCCGAATCGACAGGAATAATCTGATTTTTGGAGGCAGAAACAAGCTTTTTGATTATCTCACCTGCAACAACGAGTGTCTCCTTGTTAGCCAACGCGATTCTCTTTCCTGATTTTATTGCTGCAATTGTAGGCTTAAGTCCTGAATAACCGACAATTGCTGCTAAAACCAAAGTAGAATCCGAATCGGCAATTATCTGCTCCATTTCTTTTTCACCGGCAAATACTTTGATCCTGGTTTCGGACAGATTTTCTTTAAGTTTTTTATACTGGTTTTTGTCGCTGATTACTACTGATTCAGGGAGAAATTTTCTTGCCTGGCTGGTAAGAAGATCAATATTGCTTCCTCCTGTCAGGACTTTAACTTCAAATTCTTCAGGAAATTTTGAAATAATATCGAGCGCCTGAGTTCCGATTGATCCTGTAGATCCCAACAATGCAATTTTTTCACGCATAACCCGCGCTTGATTTAGAATAAAATATGTTTTTCAGGATCCAGAGGACTTCCCTTGTACCAGATTTCAAAATGAAGGTGAGGACCTGAAGTAAATAACTCTCCTGAATCGCCCACAATAGAAATAGGCTCTCCGGCCCGGACAAGATCACCGGTTTCTTTCAGCAGGCTGGCATTATGCTTATATACAGAAACTATATTATTAGAATGCTGAACTTCAATTACATACCCGGTTTCCATCGTCCAGCCGGTAAAGATTACGGTACCATCAAGCACTGCAGATACGGGTGATTTAGGTTTAGTTACTATATCGGTACCGAAGTGCTTGAGGTGGATATCAAACCTCCCGGAGATTATGCCTTTTACAGGCGGGAAAAAATGAAGTCCTGCAAGACTCGTTACTGATTCAGGAGAAGTTGGTCCTAATGTCAGGTTATATCTTTCTGCATTTTCGACCTGAGCTCTTAAAGCAGAATCTTCAGGAGTGTTTTTAAAAGAGATAACTCCGTAATTTCTGTTTGCGTTCTGAACAGAATAAATGTCGGTTGGTTTTTTTCCTGAAATAATTGCATTCAGGTTAGCGAAATATTTATCTCTGAGTGCAAGTTCCTTATCGAGTGAATCGAGGCGGATTGCGCTCATAAGTATATTACGTCTCATTGTTACATCCGGATAACCCGGAATAAATTCCCTCAGGTTTGTAAAGGCGATCAGCGAAGTAGTTGCTCCTATAATAAAGAGCACCAGGAAAGTGATGAGGAGGAAAGCGTTATATTGGGTAAGTCTTATTCTCCAGACCTCTTCAAAGGTGGTGTCGTTTATTACAGAGAATCTGTATTTATCGCGCCAGTTACTTTTTTTCTTATCGTTCTTTGCCATATTTTTAAAATATGATCGGTTCGCAAAGATAATAAAAATCGGCGTCCGGCTACAGGCGTCCGGCTACCGGTTTTCATATAACTTTTACAGGTTTATCTTCGCTCTGCCACAGACCGTGTTTGGTGCAGACTGACATTGCAGAAAGGTTCATGGAGACTTCAGGGGCAACTATATAAAAGTCAATTTCGTAGAATGAAGGGAGGTTGCCATAGACACCGGCCGTATAGCGTGCTTCTGCGAGCAGGGTTTCGCGGTTCCAGAGCTGGATTACACTGATAAAATGTTCATGTTCATCGGGGTGAGGATACTCTTCTCCAAGTCTGACTTTTACTGCAAATTTTTCACCTCTTTTTACTTCGTCGGGACAAATTACATGAGGCATATGTCTGTCGAGATAATCGCGTTTAATCTCTTTTTCTTCTTTTTCTATTTCTATAGCTTTAAATACTCTTGGCATAGTTTTTTAATTAATGAACTTATTTAGTTCTGTTATCTGGTTGAAAAAATAATATTGCTATAATAGTTGGCAGTTGGCAAATAGCAGTTGGCAAATACATTTTAATTGCCAGCTGCCACTTGTCTATTGCCAACTTTTACTTTCCGACAAACTTAATAATTTATCTTTTAAAAAAATGAATATTTCTTTTGCTTATTGGATTGGTAATATTAAATTTGCACCCACATAAATACTGCGGGGTGGAGCAGTGGTAGTCCCGAAAAACCGCACAGTTCCAGTTGGGTGGTTTTTCGAGGATGCTCGAATATCTATTAAAGCAAAGGTTGCTGATTTTCGGGACTCGTTGGGGTCATGGTGGGTG
>JBGOXH010000009.1:0-21728 GCA_041479075.1 Bacteroidia bacterium
CGGCATGCAGCCCAACCTTTTCGGACGGACCTCCGGCGATTGGTTCAATGACAATAATAGTATCGTGAAGAAGGTTAAACTGTATCCCAATACCTTCAAAATTACCTTGCAACGGTTCATTCATATCTCTGACATCTTTCGCTGAGACATATGTTGAATGAGGATCAAGCTCTCTTAACATCTCTATTATTACATTCTCAGCCAGCTTCCCAAGATTCACCGTGTCGACATAGAAAGCATCAACCAGACCGATTGTTCTTCCAATCTTAAAAGTCTCATCATTAAGAATCTGTGCAGATAACTGCGTTGCTGATATCAGTATCAGAACCACAGCTATTTTAAGCTTTAATACTCTTTTCATAATACTTTTCTTTTACTTAACCCACCCCTCGCCTCCCGCTTCTCCTCCGGTTGGCGGATTCGCGGGACAAGCTCTCCAAGGAGGGGATTCAATTTTAAAATTTATTTTGTCATTGCGATACCGCAAAGCGGTAGAAGCAATCCGTTTATCTTTTCTACAAATACCCTGGTTGAAACTCCCCTATTCCCATTCTATCGTAGCCGGCGGCTTGGAGCTTATGTCATAAACCACCCTGTTTATTCCTTTTACTTTATTTATGATCTCATTTGATATTGCTCCCAGGAAATCATGCGGAAGATGTGACCAGTCAGCAGTCATTCCATCTGTGGAGTTGACAGCTCTCAGCACAACAGTAAATTCATAAGTTCTTTCATCGCCCATTACACCTACCGACTGAACTGGTAAAAGAATTACACCTGCCTGCCAGACAGAATCATAAAGGCCATATTTACGAAGTCCTTCAATAAATATTTCATCTGTTTCCTTAAGTATTTCAAGCTTTTCCTTCGATATTTTACCAAGAAGCCTTATTGCGAGACCGGGACCGGGAAAAGGATGTCGTTTCAAAATAAAATCAGGTAATCCGAGGGTACGTCCTACTTTCCGAACTTCATCCTTAAATAAAAGCCGTAAGGGTTCGATAACTTTAAGATGCATTTTTTCAGGCAATCCTCCGACATTGTGATGAGATTTTATAGTTGCTGAAGGTCCGTTGACTGACATTGATTCGATCACATCGGGGTATATTGTTCCCTGCGCAAGCCACTTTACGTCTTTTACTTTATGAGCTTCTTCTTCAAAAACCTCTATAAAAACTTTTCCTATAATCTTCCTTTTTTTCTCCGGATCACTTACTCCTTCCAGCTCATCGAGGAACCTGTCCGCAGCATTGACGCCGACAACATTAAGACCAAAGCCAAGATATGATTCCAGCACTTTCTCATATTCATTTTTCCGAAGCAGGCCGTTATCGACAAATATGCAGGTAAGGTTTTTGCCAATTGCCTTGTTGAGAAGCGAAGCTGCGACAGACGAATCGACACCACCTGACAACCCGAGAATGACTTTGTCATTGCCCAACTGTTTTTTAAGGTTCGATATTGTTGTTTCTGCAAATGCATCAGGTGTCCAGTTCTGTGAACATCCGCAAATACCGACAACAAAGTTCTCCAGCATCTGCTTCCCTTCAATTGTATGATAGACTTCAGGATGAAATTGAATTCCCCACGTATTTTCTCCTTTTATATGAAAAGCCCCTGCCTTTACATCAGCAGTTGACCCTATAACCTGGTAATAATCAGGCATTTTTGCAATTGTATCTCCATGTGACATCCAAACCTGTGTCCCGGGTTGAACCTGTCTGAAAAGCTTATCATTTGTATCCAAATAGATCAGATTTGCACGTCCGTATTCGCGTGTATTTGAAGGCAGCACTTCACCTCCGAAACCATGGACCAGATATTGTGCACCATAGCAAACACCCAGAAGGGGAATAGATCCCTTAATTGCAGCCAGATCGGGTAAAGGAGCATTATTGTCGCGTATGGAGGAAGGGCTTCCGGAAAGAATTACACCTTTTACAGATCTGTCAGGTTTCGGAAAATGATTAAAAGGATGTATCTCACAATAGACATTTAACTCACGTATTCTCCTGGCTATCAACTGAGTATATTGAGATCCGAAATCGAGTATCAAGATTTTTTCCTGCACAATGCTATTGTTATGTTGTAAGAAGTGTCCAAAGATAGAAATTCTTTTCTTATGGATCATTTATCAGCCCGACCTCATAAGTATGTCCGTCGATAGCCGGAAAAGTATTGGGAAATATTTCTCTTGCCTCTTTCACCAGCGGATTGATATCCTTATAACGTGCGGAAAAGTGTCCGATTATCAGTGTACGTGCACCGGCTTCTGAAGCAATCTTAGCTGCATCGGAAGTTGTTGAGTGACCTGTTGTTGCTGCCAGGTTCTCCATGCTTGTTTCGAAAGTCGCTTCATGATAAAGAAGGTCAACACCCTTTACGAATGAAGAGAGTCGTCTGAAGTATTTTGTATCGCTGCAGTATGCGTAAGAAAGAGATGCCGGACCGGGAACAGTAATCTCTTCATTTTTTACTACAATGCCTTCCTTTGTTATGAAGTCCTCGCCTTTTTTGATTGCTGGGATTCTGACAGAAGGAATTTTATACTTTTCAATTGATTCTTTTTTGATATTCCGGTCATAAGGTTTTTCCCTGAACAGGAATCCGAATGAAGGTACTCTGTGTTCAAGCGGGAATGAGGTGACTGTCAGGTATTTATCATCAAGGATTTTAACAGGATCTTTTCCTGAAAGGGGAATGAAATTGATTTCAAAATTCAGGTGTATATCGAAATCATTAAGGTGAGTCAGCAGAATATTATGGTAGTTTTCAGGAGCATAAAGATTGATAGGAGTGGTTCTTCCCATCAGGCTGTAAGTGGATAATAATCCATAAAGTCCAAAGACATGGTCACCGTGAAGATGGCTGATAAAGATATGGTTGATTTTTCCGAATCTGATTCTGCTTTTGCGGAGCTGCATTTGTGTTCCTTCTCCGCAGTCTATTAAAAACAACCGCTCATGCACATTAAGCACATGAGCGGATGGAAATCTTTCTGATGTTGGCAATGCAGAACTACTGCCAAGTATGGTTAATTTCATCGGCATTCTGCACAGCTGACCTCTCAGGATATCATTTTTTCGGCATCAGCGACTGTCCCTGTAATTGTGAGAACAGTATCGAGCTGAGAAATAGTGATAAGTCGTTCAACGGCTTCATTTAATCCGCAAAGAACAAATGTACCACCAGCATTTTTGCATAATCTGTTAGCTACCAGGATAGCGCTCAGACCTGATGAGTCGCAGTACTGACATTTTTCAAGGTCAAGGATGATATTTTTTTCACCCTTGCCTGAAACCAGTACGAGTTCAGATTTCAGTGCAGGAGCTATGTGAGTGTCAAGCTTCTCCGACTGAATCTGGATTACTGTACTGTTGTTCCGGCTTTCAATATTGAAATCCATAATTAGCAAAATTTGATAGCACTAATTTAAAGAATATTTCTATTTCTTGGAAGCTTTATTCTGTTTTTCTTCCATTTCTTCTTTTAAGGCTGCAAGCTGGGTTATATCACCAAGGGTTGTTTTTTCAACATTCGTCTTGGCTTTTCTCGTTGATTTCTTTGGTGTTTCAGCTTCTGATTTCTTCGCCGGTGCTTCGGCAGCTTTCTTTTCATCTTCAAAAATCCTGCTGTGTGAAACAATGATTTTTTTAGCTGATTTATTGAATTCGATAACCTTGAACATCAGTTTTTCATCGACTTTTGCAATGGTTCCGTCTTCCTTTACCATGTGTTTTGGAGTTGCAAAACCTTCAACACCATAAGGAAGAGCGATAACTGCACCTTTATCAAATACTTCCATAACAGTTCCTTCATGGACTGAATCGACTGTAAAAAGTCCCTCGAATACATCCCATGGATTTTCTTCAAGCTGCTTATGGCCAAGGCTGAGACGTCTGCTTTCTTTTTCAATTTCAAGGACTACAACTTCTATCTCTGCATCGATTGCCGTAAATTCAGCAGGATGTTTGATTTTTTTCGTCCATGAAAGATCTGAAATATGTATAAGGCCATCGACACCCTCTTCTATCTCAACGAAAACACCAAAATTGGTAAAGTTCCTGACTTTTGCCATATGTTTTGATCCGACAGTATATTTCTCATCAATATTCTGCCATGGATCGGGTTTGAGCTGCTTAATGCCAAGCGACATTTTTCTCTCAGCCCTGTCAAGTGTAAGTATCACAGCTTCAACTTCATCGCCAACCTTCATAAATTCCTGTGCGCTCCTCAGGTGCTGTGACCACGACATTTCCGAGACATGTATAAGTCCTTCAACTCCGGTTGCTATCTCAACAAATGCACCATAATCTGCCATGACGACAACTTTGCCTTTTACTTTATCGCCAATCTTCATGCCAGGATCAACAGAATCCCATGGATGCGGTGTAAGCTGCTTCAGTCCGAGAGCGATTCTCTTTTTGTCGTCATCGAAATCGAGAATAACAACATTGAGCTTCTGGTCGAGTTGAACAATCTCTTCGGGATGGTTGACCCTTCCCCATGAGAGATCTGTAATATGGATAAGTCCGTCAACGCCACCAAGGTCGATGAACACACCATATGAAGTAATATTTTTAACGGTTCCTTCAAGAACCTGTCCTTTTTCAAGTTTTGCAATGATCTCTTTCTTCTGCAGTTCAAGTTCTGCTTCAATAAGAGCTTTGTGCGAAACAACAACGTTTTTAAATTCCTGGTTGATCTTTACAACCTTGAATTCCATTGTTTTACCAACAAATACGTCATAGTCGCGAATTGGCTTAACATCAATCTGTGAACCCGGGAGAAATGCCTCAATGCCGAATACATCGACAATCATACCGCCTTTTGTACGGCATTTGATATAACCGGTGATTATCTCATCTTTTTCAAGAGATGCATTAACCCTGTCCCATGAATTTATTGCACGGGCCTTTTTATGTGACAGGAGAAGCTGTCCTTTCTTATCTTCCTGGCTTTCAACATATACCTCGACGGTATCGCCTACTTTAAGGTTAGGATTGTAACGGAATTCATTAAGGCTGACAACACCTTCCGATTTGTAACCGATATTGATTACGACTTCTCGTGAAGTCATCTGAATTACCGTACCCTGTACAACTTCGTCGACTGCAACAGTTGACAGTGTCTCGTCGTACATTGCTTCGTACTCCTTATGTTTTGATGAATTTTTCAGCTCCTCGCGTTCAAAGCTTTCCCAGTCAAATTCTTCAGCAGATGGGGCGATGACAGGTTCAAATTTTTCTTCCGGCTCAGATTCGGCCTTGACTAACTTAGGTTTTTTTACCTTTTTCTCTGCAACTTCCTCAGCAGCTTCAACTTCAACTTCAGTTTCTGCTTCTGCTGCTACAGCAGGTTGTGCGGTTTCAACAGCTTCTTCTTTAAGTTCTTCCTTAGGTTCTTCCTTAGCTTTTTTCGGGGCTGTTGTCTTTACTGGTTTTTCCTCTTTTTCAGGAATTGTTTCTTCTTCAAGCGCTTGCTCAATAAGTTTCTCTTTAGATTCTTTAACCTTTGCTTTTTTAACAGGTTTTACTGCGTCTTCTTTTTTTTCAACAACTTCTTTCTTTGTTGTTTTCTTCTTGCTTTCAGTCATAATTTAAATTTAAACAAACTAATAATTAATAAGTTAGACATTATATTGAAAAAATAGTGTGCAAAGATAAAATTTTATTTTTAAAATAATATAATAAACGGTAGATTTTCACTGGTTTACCGTACTCTTCTTTGTTTATGTCTTCATAACCCTCCCTCCGACTCCCTCCCTTAAAAGTAAGGGAGGGAGGGATATCATTGTATATCAATAATATACTCCCCTTCCCTTAGTCTTAGGAAGGGGTTGGGGAAAGGGTTTATATTTCAAAAGTGAGTTAAGGGGCGGGAATTCACCCTTTCTATTATCTTTGCATCTATTGAATAAAAATCTGAAGAAAAAGCACGTTTATGAAAATTGCCGTAGTTGGAACAGGATATGTAGGATTGGTCACCGGGACATGTTTTGCCGAAAGCGGTGTCGCTGTTACCTGTATTGATAATGATAAAAATAAGATCAAACAACTGAATGAAGGTTCTGTTCCTATTTATGAGCCCGGACTTGAAAGCATGATAAGAATAAATGTTGAAAAGAAAAGATTGTTCTTTACTTCAGATTTAAAAGATGGGATCAAAGGAGCAGAGGTGATTTTTATAGCAGTCGGAACACCTCCCGGGGAAGATGGCAGCGCAGATCTTAAACATGTTATTGAAGTCGCTAAAGAAATAGGCTCGGTAATTACTAATCATACAGTTGTTGTGACTAAAAGCACTGTCCCTGTCGGGACATCTGAAAAAATACGGAAAGCCATTCAGAATCAGCTTGATAAGCGCAAGTTGAAAGTTAGTTTCGATATGGCATCCAATCCTGAATTTCTGAAAGAGGGTGCAGCTGTTGACGACTTCCTGAAACCTGAAAGAATTGTTATTGGAATCGATAATGAAAAAACAGCTGAAATAATGAAACGGCTTTATATGCCTTTCGTGCTGAATAACCATCCTATCCTGTTCATGGATATTGCATCAGCTGAGATAACAAAGTATGCAGCTAATGCCATGCTGGCAACACGAATCAGCTTTATCAACGAGATTGCCAACCTTTGTGATATTCTCGGTGCCGACATCAATCATGTGAGGAAGGGGATCGGCAGCGACTCAAGGATCGGAAGCAAATTTTTATATCCGGGGACAGGTTATGGCGGTTCCTGTTTCCCGAAAGATGTGAAAGCAATTATTAAGACAGCCCACGATCATGGCTATGAATTAAATGTTGTCAGGGCTGTCGAAAAGGCAAATGATTTCCAGAGGAATGTCATTTTCAATAAGATGATGGGGCTTTTCAATAATAACCTGAAGAATAAAATCATCGGAATATGGGGATTATCATTTAAGCCTAAAACAGACGATATCAGGGAATCCTCATCTATTTACCTGATTGAAAAGCTGTTAAAGGAAGCTGTAAAGATTAAGGTGTATGATCCTGCAGCGATGGCTGAAGCAAAAAAACTGCTTGGTAAAAGGGTTACATTTGCCAGTGATCCGTACGAAGCTTTACAGGGAGCCGATGCAATGGTGCTGATGACTGAATGGTCGGAGTTTCATCTTCCTGATTTCAGGAAAATGGCTTCGATAATGAAAGGTAAAGTTATTTTCGACGGAAGAAATATTTATGATCCGGCAGAGATTAAAAAGCTGGGGTTCAGGTATTTCGGGATAGGAAGAAGATGAGACAAATAGCCCCCGTCCTCAGCCAGTTGGCTGAGGACTGCCCCCTAAAGGGGGCCTAAATTTTGAATAAATTAAATACAACCACCTTTTAGCCCCCCTTCAGGGGGGATTGGGGGGCGGGATAAAATATTAAATTATGAAAGGCATAATTCTCGCAGGAGGCTCAGGCACAAGGCTTTACCCTATAACCAGCACAATTTCAAAACAAATGCTGCCGGTTTACGACAAGCCAATGATCTATTACCCTCTGTCGGTGCTGATGCTGGCAGGAATCCGTGAAATACTGGTAATCTCCACACCACGCGATCTGCAGGGATTCCGGAATCTTTTAGGCAGCGGAAAATCTCTAGGTTTAAAGTTCAGTTATATTGAGCAGCCTTCTCCTGACGGTCTGGCCCAGGCATTCATCCTTGGCGAAAAATTTATCGGGAAAGATCCTGTCTGCATGATCCTTGGAGACAATATTTTCTATGGTCATGGTTTTGGAGATGTTCTTCTGAATACGGCGAAACTGAAAAAAGGAGCATGTGTTTTTGGATATTATGTCACTGATCCTGAACGATATGGAGTGGTTGAGTTTGATAAGAACCGGAAAGCAATCAGCATCGAGGAGAAGCCTTCCAAACCAAGATCGAACTATGCTGTCACCGGCCTCTATTTCTATGATAACAGTGTAGTTAAAAAAGCAAAATCTCTTAAACCTTCAGCCCGCGGTGAACTTGAAATCACTGATCTGAACCGGATTTATCTGAAAGAGGGTAACCTTGAAGTAAAGCTGATGGGAAGAGGATTGGCATGGCTGGATACCGGAACTTATGAGAGTCTGCTACAGGCTGCCAACTTCATTGCAACCCTCGAGCAGAGGCAGGGTTTGAAAGCTTCATGTATCGAAGAGATTGCCTACAAAAGAGGCTTCATAAATAAAAAGCAGCTTAAAGCACTGGCCATACCATTCAAAAACAGCCAGTATGGAAAATATCTTTTAAGAATTGCTTCTGAGGAGATCAATGTTTTCGAAGGTAAAAAGTAATCACCGGACTAGTATGGAAATAATTGAAACAGGATTTAAGGGACTTCTGGTGATTAAACCGGCTGTTTTTAACGACAAAAGAGGTTACTTCTTCGAAAGCTTCAATATGGATACATTCCGGGATGCAGGAATCTCTTTTACACCTGTGCAGGATAATGAATCAAAATCATCAAAAGGTGTCATCCGCGGACTTCACTACCAATTAAAACCGCATGATCAGTCAAAACTTATCAGGGTGTTTGCAGGCAAAATCTATGATGTTGCTTTAGACATCAGGAGAGATTCGCCGACATTCGGAAAATGGTTTGGCATTGAACTCGACTCCGAAAGCAAAAATCAGCTCTTCATTCCAAAAGGATTTGCTCATGGATTTTCAGTTCTGAGTGATATTGCAATAATTCAATATAAGGTCGATAATACATATAACCGATTGTCGGAGAGAGGAATAGCGCTGAATGATCCTGATCTTGCGATTGACTGGAAAACAGGAAAGATTATACCTGTAATCAGTGAAAAAGATATGAAGAATCCTCCTCTCTCTCAGGCCGAAAATAACTTCTGAAATACCCTGAACTACAATGGCAACGATCTTGATTACCGGTGCAAACGGCCAGCTGGGCAGCGAGCTTAAAGAAGCTTCGAAAAGCTATTATGGTTACGATTTTGTTTTCACAGATATTGATACACTGGATATCTCTGACAAAAAGCAAACTGAAAACTTCATCAAAAAAACACAACCCGACTGGATCTTAAATTGTGCCGCATATAACCTTGTAGATAAAGCTGAAACCGAAATCGAAAAAGCATTGCTGGTTAATGGGAAAGCAGTCATAAATATAGCAGAGGCAATCAAAGGATCGGAATGCAGGTTTATACATATCTCTACCGATTATGTTTTCGATGGAAAATCAAATGTCCCTTATAATGAGGATTCCCCGACCAGTCCGCTGGGTGTCTATGGACTTTCGAAACTCGAGGGCGAAAAGGCAGCGCTGCTTCATCATGGATCAATGATAATCAGATCGTCATGGCTCTATTCATCGTACGGTACCAACTTTGTAAAGACAATATTAGCAAGGGCAAAGGAGAAAGATTCATTAAGCGTTGTTTTTGATCAGACCGGAACACCTACTTATGCTGCTGACCTTGCCGGGACAATCATGAATATAATTTCAGGAGATATCAGAAACCAGGTTGCGTTTAATACCGGTCTATATCATTATTCAAACGAAGGTGTCTGCAGCTGGTACGATTTTGCAGCTGCAATTGTTGAAGAAGCCGGACTAGTTTGCAAAGTTCTTCCGATATTGTCGAAGGATTACCCGGCAGCTGCTCAAAGACCATCTTACTCAGTACTTGATAAAACCAAAATAAAAGAGAATTATAATCTGGAAATACCTCATTGGAGGAGCAGTTTAAAGAAGTGTATTAAGTTGCTACAGTAAGTCAGAAGACAGAAGACGGAAGTCGGAAGATAAAACACGGAGTATTTCAGACTTCAGGCTTCGGACTTCCGACTAATTAGTTAATTTAATATCCATCAATATGTTGTCAATAGAAGACATTAAAAAGAAAGTCCAAACCTGGCTTGGAAATGAGTTCAATGAAGAGACCCGTAAAGAGGTCCGGGAGATGCTCGAAAAAGATGAAAAAAAGCTTATCGATGCGTTTTATCAGGACCTCGAATTCGGAACCGGTGGATTAAGAGGCATTATGGGTGCAGGCACCAACAGGATGAACATTTACACTCTCGGTATGGCAACCCAGGGACTTTCTAATTACATTATCAAGCAGGTTGGAAACAAAGGAATCAGCGTTGCAATAGCATATGATTGCCGCAATAACAGCAGGTACTTTGCAGAGACAGCTGCAAATATATTTTCAGCTAATGGTTTTGATGTCTATCTTTTCGAAGCGCTCCGTCCTACTCCCGAACTATCATTCGCAATAAGACATTTTAAATGTCAGAGCGGCGTAGTAATAACAGCCTCGCATAATCCTTCGGAATACAACGGATACAAAGCATATTGGAACGACGGAGGCCAGGTTGTGGCTCCCCATGATGATGGCATCATCGAAGAAGTACGTAAGATCAAATCAGTCAATGAGATAAAGTTTGACGGGAAAAAAGAAAAGATAAAGATTATTGGAAAAGAGACGGATGATCTGTTCCTGAAAGAGGTTCTGAAAATGAGCCTTAATCCGGAAATAATCAGGAAGTACAATAATATGGGCATTGTTTATACTCCGATTCATGGTACAGGTGTAAAGTTGATCCCTCCTGCCCTTAAATTATTTGGATTTACAAATATCATCAGCGTGCCTGAACAGGATAAGGTCGATGGTAACTTCCCGACTGTAAAATCGCCGAATCCTGAAGAGCCCGGAGCTTTAAAAATGGCTATCGAAAAAGCTATTGAAACTGGCGCTGAACTTGTTATGGCTTCCGATCCTGATGCCGACAGGCTTGGCATTGCTTGCAAAGACAAAAAAGGCGAATTCATCCTCCTTAATGGAAATCAGACCTGCACTTTGCTGGTTTATTATATCCTTTCTCAATTTAAAGAAAAGAATAAATACAAAGGTGATGAGTACATTATCAAGACAATAGTGACCACCGACCTTCTTGACAGGATTGCAGAAAAGCACGAGGTCGAATGTTCTAATGTTCTGACAGGCTTCAAATTTTTCGCTGAACTGATCAGGGAGCTTGAAGGCAAGAAAAAATATATTGGCGGAGGAGAAGAGAGCTATGGTTTCCTTCCGGGGGATTATGTCAGAGATAAAGATGCGGTAGCATCATGTTCGCTGGTTGCTGAAATTGCAGCATGGGCAAAAAGCAGGGGAAAAACTCTTTATGAGCTGCTCATCGATATCTACCTTGAATATGGATTGTACCGGGAAAAGCTGATCAATATTGTGCGTAAAGGTGCTGAAGGTGCAAATGAAATAAAGGCAATGATGAAAAGTTACAGGACGAATCCTCCGAAATCTATTAATAATAGTAAAGTTCTGAAAATCAATGATTATGAAACACTGATTTCAACTGATTGCATTACCGGCAAAAAGACAAAAATAGATCTGTTGAAATCAGATGTTCTTCAGTTTTTCCTTGAAGACGGATCGAAAATCTCAGTGAGACCATCCGGTACCGAGCCAAAAATCAAGTTCTATTTTAGTGTCAATGCAAAGTTGGTATCAGCCGGCAAATTTGAAGAGACTGAAAAACTTTTAGACCAAAGGATCGCCGGAATTATTAGCAATATGAGGTTGTCTTAAACTTCTTCTTAACTACAGAGTTAAACGAGGTTTTACGCGGAATGATACGGTGTTATAAACTGTGAGACTTCGTGCAAATCATTTGCAGCTTTCGAGAATAGCAATCAACCTATCTGCTTTCTCTTCAATTTCTTTCGATTCTTTTTGCAAACTGGTTACAAATTTATTATTGTAATATACTCCACGGACAGCCTGAAAATCGCTATCCCTGGTGTCAACATCTCCATCAATGCCAAATCCAAGTTTGCTGCCAGGATCAAATTCTTTTTCAGCATCTTTCAAAATCATATTATTCAGCTTAAGGGCATTTGTTTTCCAGTCTGTAATAATCTGAATTAAACTATCGATCGGGATATTTTCAGGTTTTTCGCCGGTTTGCTGACTAATGAGGTCAGAACACCATATCCAGGCATATTTATTGTAGTTGTTATAAATTGAAGTAAAACTTTCATTTAATTCATCGATTGACCTTATTTTACTGGCTTTGACTAAATCAACCAACTCGTCAATTCTACTTGCAGGTGAGAACAGTCCGCAAATATCCACCCATTTACTTTTTCCATCTGTACCCTGAGATGTCAGCATATTTCTTAATTCTATCAGGGATGAATTGTTATCCAAATCATTGATGTGTTTAACTACCTCCTGTCCAATATATAATTTAAGGGCCATTTCGTAGTACTTTCGGGTGGTTTTCAAAAGAAGGCGATGGATGTTGATTCCTTTATAATTGACATAATCCTGTTTTTTATCGGTTTTGTCAGCAAGTTCATTAAGAATGTTGATACCATTAATTATTTTGCCAACAATGTAAGGGCTGAATAAATCATAATGGATCAGATCCAGCTTATTTGGGTCCTTTCTTCTGTCTCTTGTTGGCCATTTATCAATGTCTCTGCGGGTACCAACAGTGAAAAGGTTCATTGCAGGGGTAAGCTCACTTTTCCCCTTTTCTTCCGAGATGTACGAAAACGGGAAATCTGCAGAGTCGAAATTTGTATAATGTTTACCCATTACTACGGTAAAAGCACCAATATGGCATGGCAGTAACAGGTATGAAAAAGAACCTGTCTTGGAACCGCGCTCCAATATACCTTGATGTAAAGGGCCAAGCTTGTACATATGGTTGCTTTGATTTGTACCGCTTCCTGCATTAAAAAAAGAAACAAGACTGGCTATCAATAAAGTTGATTTATGGTGAGTTACAGTATACGGTCCTGCAAACAGACTGCATGCTTCGCCGTGAAATGCTTCACAATTGGCAAAAAACACAGAGTTTTCTGCTGAATATTGTTTGCCCATTTTTACTCCCTGGCCTACGAAGCATTTATCAAGTATTGCTCCTCCATCAACTCTTGATCCCGACAAAACGATAAATTTTTTCGCAATGACACCTTCGCCTATAAACGCTGGCGCTTCATTGCTGCTTTGGATAGTCCCTTCTTCAAGCAAACTGGCTCCCGAAATGGTAGCGAAACTCCCGACAAAGACATTGCGAATAATGAGAGAATCCTGAATCCTTGCTCCTGTTTGTATCAACCCCCGGTTTGACCGCTTTGATTCACAATAGCTCCTGATCAGGCTGAGTAATTTGCTGGTGAAATCTTTGTCGTGACGATAGAGTACAGTCAAATAGGCTATTTGAGAGGACAGTTTGTCAAAAATTGGCAGTTCCCTTCCACCTCCTTCGTTCAATACTTCAATCTCAGTACCGTTTCCAAAAGTTGATTCTTCTTTGGTTATCATCGAACCCACATTTTCAATGACAACATTCTCTTCAATAATATAATTTGTAAGATTTTTGACATCGGATATTAAAACATTATCGGCAATTTCACAATCTCGAATGTGGCTATTGTAAATGCCACATTTCCTTGAGATTCCATTATCTGCCTCAATTGCTCCGGAATAAATTCCTAATGTTATAATTCCTTCAAAACGAGTATACCAGATATTGGCTGATGAAAACTCTTCTTTGACAGATATGTCACTCCATTTATCAGCCAGGCAACCTTGAGAAAGTAATATACTAATTTCTTCTTCTGTTAATGATCTGTAATCCATGGCATAATTATACTAGCTATCAGGGGAGGCTTTGGTGAACCACATTTTCAAGATTATTAAAATACTTCACCGTTTCAACCTGCAATTCCATAGTTGCCGCCTCATCACAAACAAAAATGGCCTTTTGATGCATTTGAAGCATGGAAACAGTCCACATGTGACTTATACCTCCCTCAACTGCTTCTCTTAATGCGCGAGCTTTATTAAAACCTGTAATGACTATCACTACTTCTTTTGCGTCCATTACTGTACCCACACCAACTGTGAGAGCTTGTGTAGGCACTTTTTTAATGTCGTCGTTAAAAAATCTTGAATTGGCAAGGATAGTGTCATAACTTAAGGTTTTAATCCTTGTTCTGGAAGTAAGCGACGATCCGGGTTCATTGAAGGCAATATGACCATCCGGACCAATACCTCCAAGGAACAGCTCTATACCACCTGCTTTTACAATCCTGTTTTCATAATCAGCACATTCTTTTTCAAGATCTTTAGCATTCCCATTAAGAATATTGATATTGTTCCGGGGGATATCAATATGGTTAAATAAATTATTGAACATGAAATAATGATAGCTTTCAGTATGATTTTCAGGAAGGCCAACATATTCGTCCATGTTAAATGTGATCACATTTTTAAAAGAAATCTCGCCGGCTTTATGTCTCTTAATAAATTCTCCGTATACCGGTAATGGGGAAGACCCGGTAGGCAAACCCAGGACAAAAGGTCTTTCTCCGGAGGAAGTTACTTTCTTGATTTTGTCAATTATATAAGAAGCAACCCAGTCTCCTACTTCGATTGTGTCTTTTTTAATAACGATTCTCATAGCTTTATTTTTTTAATGTTATTGATAATTTGTTCTTAATAATGTCATTTAATGGGTGAAGCATCAAGCATAATGCGTGCATCGGCAACAAAACAGCCTTTAGTTCCTTCAAGTACGATTAAAGGATTAATATCCAGTTCTTTAATTTGCGGACATTCAAGTGCCAACTGGCTTAATCTCATGAGGCATTCTCTTATTGATGCGATATCCCGAGGCACTTTTCCCCTTATCCCATCAAGGATTTTATATGATCTTATCTGTTTAATCATGGAATCAGCAATTATCTCATCAACTGGTGCAACCCTGAAGCTTACATCTTTGAAAACTTCAACATACACTCCGCCAAGTCCGAACATTATGATGGGTCCGAACGATGGATCCCTTTTTATCCCCAGGATTACTTCTTCACCTGACAGGATCATTTTACTGATTTGTACCCCTTTAATTCTTGCTTCGGGTTTAATCTGCATAACCTGCTCTGTCATAGTATTGTAAGTCTCTCTGGCTTCTTTGCCCGAATTCACATTTAAAACAACTCCTTTAACATCAGATTTGTGTATAATATCATCTGAAATTATTTTCATTACCACAGGAAATCCAATCTTTTTGGCGACTGAAGCTGCCTGATCCGGGGAAATTACCAGTTCGCCGGGAACTGTTGGAAGGCCATATATTCTAAGAATCTTTTCGGCTTCATCCTCAGGCAGGTAAAGGTGATTATTATGGATCGCTTCATCCAGTATTGAGTGAACAGTATTTGTATCAACATCAGTATAAATACGCTGTGGATGAGGTGCTCTGTCGAGGTCCCGGTAAAAGCGGTAAACCCTCGAAAAACTCCGGCACATCGATTCAGGCAGGATATAATGCGGAATTTTATTTCGGAGCAAAATATCAACGCCGACAGCAACATCTGCCTCTCCCATAAAGGAAGTATAAACCGGTTTGGAATATTGCTTTGAAACTTTTACCACCTCTCTGGCAATAGTTTCGATATCTGTCATTGACTGAGGCGTCAGGATCACAAAAACAGCATCTACCTCATCTTCTCTGAAGGCACCGTTCATGGCAATGTTGTACCTGTCGGCACGGGCATCGCCAATTACATCAACGGGGTTTTTCAGATTTGCCGTTGCCGGTAATGATTTTTTGAACTCTCTGGTAGTTTCTTCTGAGAACTTTGCAAGCTGAAGCCCATCGCGTATTGCAGCATCGGTCGTTAATACGCCGGGACCTCCGGCATTTGTAATAATAGCAACCTTATTCGATTTAGGAGCCGGCTGATAAGCAAACGCAATTGCGATATTAAACATTTCTTCAATATTGTCGCAGCGGATTATTCCTGCCTGCCTGAATGCCGCATCACATATTTCATCGTTCCCGGCCAGGGATCCGGTATGTGAAGCAGCTGCCAGGGCTCCTGCTTCAGTCCGACCCGCTTTAAGGATGAGGACAGGTTTTCCGCTTTGACTCGTTACATCATGTGCAGCCTGCATTAATGCTCGCCCATCGGTAATTTCTTCCAGATATAATAATATAACCCTGGTTTTTTCATCTTCCATCAAATAGTAAATCAGGTCAATCTCGCTGATGTCGACCTTATTGCCAAAACTGATGAATTTCGAAAAGCCTATATGCTTTGCCAGGGCATAATCCAGGACTGCTGTGCAGAGGGCGCCGCTTTGCGAAAGGAACCCTATATTACCCTGTTCTGGCATTTTACGGGCAAATGAAGCATTAAGGTTAATAAGCGGATCGGTATTGATTATTCCAAGGCAGTTAGGCCCGATTATAGATATACCGTACTTATCAGCAATCTGTTCTAGCTGTTTTTCTCGCTCCAGCCCCTTTTCCCCTACTTCCTTAAACCCGGCCGAAATTATAACCACCCCTTTTATCCCTTTTTGTCCGCATTGTTCCAGCGCCATGTGACAAACAGCACTCGGGAATACAATGATAGCCAGATCAACAGGATCAGGAATATCCAGAACGTACTTATATGCCTTGACCGAACATATAGATTTTTCTCCCGGGCTGACAGGGAATACTACGCCTGTAAACTCTGTTCTTAGTATGTTGAATAAAATATCATGAGGAACTGTGCCTTTTACGTTGTTGGTGCCAACAACAGCAATTGATTTGGGACTAAATATCTTGACAAGGTTATGCTTGTGGATTTCTGCTCTTATAGACATTGGTTTCTTTGTAATATTGGAATTAGCTATTCAAAATATCTGCTTAAGAAGAGAAGGCCTGCAGAAAAAAATTCTGACAGCCATAAGGGATTATCGGCCTTTCAGAGAAAATTAGCACGATCAAGTGATGTAAGTGCTTATGAAGTCGACAGCTTCCGAAACTGTCTGAACTTCCAGAGATTTTTCTTCATCCATCTCAATGTTGAATTCTTCCTGAAAGCCGGCAATCAGTTGAATACTTTTCAAAGATGATGCCCCTAAATCGAAAGAAAAGTTTGCATTGTCCGATATTTCTGATTCATCAATCTCAAGCACTTTGGCAATTACTCCTTTTACCTTGTTTTTAATTTCTTCTCTGTCCATGTTAATAATATTTGTCTAATAGTCTCTGTTCTTATTTGAAATTCTTCTTTCTTAGTAAGTCTTAAAAATAGTATTTTTGGACGTATTTAATAAATTTTAATAATTATTTATGCAATAGTGCACAAAAAACATATTAACTAATTGTTTGTTAGTAAATTATAAAACAGTCCTTATTGCCCGATAACTAACTTTCTTTTAAGCAACAATAAAAGTATATTTAACTTAGTGGGTTAAGTTTTTTTATGTTATTATTTGGTTAATTATAAATTTGTAATTGTATTCTTGCAGATACATCAATTTATTAATTCTAAATTATGGCAATGAAAAAGGTAGCAGTAGGTATAGATATTGGTGGAACAAATACAGTTTTTGGTTTTGTTGACAGGGAAGGAAATATTCTTGGAGAGGACCGATTAAAAACTACACAGTATGATAAGATTGAAGTATTTATAGCGGCATTGTATGAAAAGATAATTGTCACAAGCCAGAAGATAGAGAATGATATCGAAGTTATTGGATTTGGAATCGGTGCCCCAATGGGGAACATAAACAAAGGAACAATAGAACATGCTGCAGGACTTCCATGGAAAGGGATTGTTCCTCTCGCAGAGATTTTTAACAAGCACACAAAACTTCCGGTAATCGTGACAAATGATGCAAATGCAGCAGCAGTCGGGGAGATGATATATGGAGGTGCCAAAGGGATGAAAAACTTTGTAGTAATTACTCTTGGTACCGGGCTGGGCAGCGGATTTGTTATTGACGGGAAACTTGTATACGGACATGATGGATTTGCTGGTGAAATCGGACATACAACAATATATCCGGGTTCCACTAACCGCGAGTGCGGATGCGGTAAAAAAGGGTGTCTCGAAACATATGTCTCAGCAACCGGACTTAAAAGGACACTTCTGAAGATAATGGCCGATAGTAATCAACCTAGTGAGTTGAGGAAGTTAAGTTTTGAAAAACTTGATTCCGAAATCATTTATGATGCAGCAAAACGAGGCGATTATATTGCAAAGAGCGCTTTTAGATATACAGGAATGATGCTTGGTTTTAAGCTTGCTGATGTAGTGGCACATATCAATCCTGAAGCAATTTTTCTTTTTGGCGGACTTGCCCTTGCCAAGGATCTAATTTTTGAACCGACAAAAGAATTTATGGAGGAATATCTTCTCAGTATTTATAAAGGGAAGGTCAAGCTTCTGCCATCAGAGTTAAGCACTCAGAATGCAGCAGTTTTGGGAGCTAGTTCACTTGTATGGTCAGTTAAGGAACGTTGAATATATTGGGAAGAGAGATCATGAAACAGGAGAGTAGAACTGGTCAAACAGTAACAACAGGAATAAAGTATGGGAGAATAGAAAAGCTGCAACTACTCAGTTCACAACTCCAATACTAGTCATTCGAAATGCCAGCGAGGTTTTGGGACGTTTGAAAGTTGCAACCAGAATCAGAGTGATGGTAATAATATCTTATCATTATTTGCAGTTTTATCTTGTTTGATCTGGCAGGCTCTGATTTAATTTTTTTCTTAATTTAGGTCCTACATTTATTCTCTAAACTTGGCTAAAGGAAATCAAAGGAATTTGATCAGGACTCTCGGAATGGGGTATGTCATTGTTTTTGTGGTGGCAAATATCCTGGGATCAGGAGTATATAAAAAAATTGCTCCGATGGCTGCCGAACTTCATTCATCTATCTGGATACTCCTTGCGTGGATAGTTGGAGGGATAATAACCATTTTCGGTGCCCTGAGTAATGCTGAAGTTGCAGGATTGCTGGCCGATACAGGGGGTGATTTTATCTATCTTAAAAAAATTTACAACCGGTTTTTTTCATTTTTATACGGGTGGTCCCTGTTTATGGTCATTCAGACCGCCGCCATCTCCTCCTTAGCCTATGTTTTTGCCCAATCACTGAACAGTATCATTCCCATACCTGACATTTTTCAGTCCCTGCAACATTTTTCGCTGGGAGGCGTTTTTTACCCTTTTCAGGATTTCGGGATCAAACTGACTGCAATTCTGCTGATATTACTTTTGACATGCCTCAACATCTCAGGCTTAAAAAGCGGAGCTTGGGTCAGCAGAGCCATACTTTTGCTGGTATGCACAGGTCTCCTTATGATCGTTATTTTTGGTTTGAGCAGCGGAACTGCCAAACCTTTAAATTACATGGATGTCAGAGAGTTGACAGGTGGAACTGTCACTCTCTCTTCCTTTTATACAGCTATGCTGGCTGCTTTCTGGGCTTACCAGGGATGGATTTCTGTAGGATTTATCGGAGGAGAGGTTAAAAATCCAACAAAAAACATCCCGAAAGGTATCGTGATAGGCGTCTTCATAGTGATTTTTATTTATCTTCTGGTCAATGTGACTTACCTCTCACTCTTGTCCATTCCCCAATTGGTTCATATTAATGATTCAGGTAATCAGATAGCTGCAGTTGAAGCAGTAAGGACTTTCTGGGGAACAAGAGGAGTACTGTTTATTTCGTTGTTAATACTGGTCACTACTCTGGGTTGCACCAATGCCAGTATTCTTACAGGTGCCCGACCATATTATGCGATGGCCCGTGAACGACTTTTCTTTTCAAGTATCGGTAAACTGAACAAAGCCAACGTGCCCTATAACTCGCTGCTATGGCAGGGAATATGGGCCTCTATACTGGTTTTGTCCGGAACCTTCGATCAGTTGACTGATATGATTATTTTTGCAGTCTTTATATTTTACGGAGCTACATCGCTGGGTGTATTTATTTTACGTCGCAGGATGCCCGATGTGTACCGACCCTACAAAGTATGGGGATATCCAGTAGTACCAATCATTTTTATCATCTTTTGTATCGGTCTGTTTTTCAACACCATAATGACCCGGCCCCGCGAAGCAGCCATAGGTATGATCCTCATATTATCTGGTATACCGGTCTATTTTTTTCTGCAAAGAAAATATTCAAATATAAAGGATGGTTAATAAAATCAGAATTTGTTATTGTTTAATATAAGTTACCTGCCTCATCGGTTCATTCTCATCACTGAAGATTTTATAAAGTACCGGATCCTGTAAAATTTCTGTAAATAAACAGATCTTGCCATCAATCAATACCTGGTTGTTGATGAACCTGATTCCATGACTGTAATCGACATACCAGTAAACATGTCCGCTGTAAACCGGCTGTATCGGTTTGCCATCAGGTTTGTGCCAGCCATAGATCACCACCTTCCCTGGTTGCTCTGCCATACGACCGGAAAGAATTACATCTTTTTTAATTCCTGCAATTAACCGACCCTGCAATCCTCCGGCCTCCCTGAATTGTTTTTCGATCTGTGTATTGTGTTCTACAAATTTCGTTACCAGCTCATTAGCATTACCGACAGGGATATAATTAAAAGGAGCAAGCTTTATGTCTGCCTTCAGGTAAATGTGATCACTGATCCTGGCCGTAATCAATGATGCGCCAAACTCGGATGCCAGGTTTTGTGCAGTATAGGGATTCATTGGAATGCGGCAAAAATCGGTGTCGTTACCAATAGAAAGATAATCTGGCATGACTTCATAAGTAACTACATGGGTGATGCCTGCTGAATCAGCAAATTCTCCGTTTAAAGTAACGGTATTTCGCAAGAAATTCGGGATATTTCCCGAATCTATGGCTTTATAAATTTCCTCTTCACGTTCATTAAGGGTTAATGGAGCAATCCTCCTCATAAAAATGGAACCTGATTCGGCGGCCGGATCTCGTGGCGGTATGTTAAGACGGCGTATAGGAATAATTACCGTATCAGCAATGAGATCTGAATATGCACGTTCACTGAAATAGGAATAACCCTTATTCTCATATTTCGTACCGCTCAAAATACTGTGTATAAATCCGTTAAGCTCGACCTGCTTTGTATGATATATCTCTTTACCAGGATTAGTTTTTAGAATTATTTCAATTCTTCTTCCCAATGCTTTATTCCATATTATTGAATCCCTTTCATCTGTCCTGAACCGGAATGAACCTGACAGGTATTGTTTCATCATTTTACTCCGGTACCAGGTTCCTCCAGTTGGTGAGACAAGATGCTTATTGTTGTAAATGACCACACTGTCGTTGTAAGCCAAAACACACAGATGTTTTTTCTTCCCGGATTTCAGCCAACCGTATATCTTCGGTCCATGAATAGTATCCTCGTATCCGTAATTGCTGTCAAGAAAGGCAATCCTGACAACACTTTCCGGGATCTCCTCAACAGCATTAATATAACTGAAAATAAATCGTCCGCCGCCACTATGACCGTTCAGTATAACCTGCGGATCCCATTTCCCAAACATCTCCGTGACATCATCCACAATTTTTTTTATTTTTAGAATAGATCCCGGAGTCTCAGCTACCCATAACGGCCAGCTTTTTTGTACAGTTTCAAGATAAACCACCACAACTGTCTGATCCTCGAGGATATTTCTTAAAAATCTGGTTTGTGCCCCGATATGCTGAATATCAAAGTGCCAGTCGTCACCATTTTTTAGTTTTTTGCCGAATGTCTGTTCGATTGTATTTCCGTTCGGCAGTGCATAGAAAATCAAGAAAACCTTATTCTCCTTTCCAAAGCCTTTCAGGGGAGCATTGATCAGAATACGTGTACCGGGGGGTGAGTTTTCGATTACAGTTTGCTGTTCGCCGAAAGATCCTGAAGATTTAAAACCAGGCAGAATTTGTCCCTGAA
>JBGOXH010000278.1:0-3757 GCA_041479075.1 Bacteroidia bacterium
ATTATTATTAAAGGATTCCGTTTTACTCATAAAACAGGGACATGCCGGATAGAACCTGGTGCAACACACTGCGTGATAACCAGCAATGTTTTCGAATGTGTGCCGGCTGGCACTTCCGGTGCTAAACCCTACCTCAACATTTCCGGAGATGATAATGAAATAAGCTATAACACTTTTCAGAATAAAAAAGATGAAGGACAGATGGTCTCGGTTCAGGGACCGGGAGGCGACAGGATGGCTAAAAGAACCTGGATTCATCATAACTATTTTTACAACTTCCCTCCCACTGCAAATAATTGTTCGGCGATTCAGATCGGATTGAGCGGAAGAAGCATGGATTCGGCTTTTTGCATTGTTGAATACAACTTATTTGTAAAAACCGAGGGTGAAAATGAGGGAGCAATCTGTCATAAGTCGTGCAATAATATAATAAGGTATAATACTTTCGGTGAGCGGAGTGAAGAGTGCTCAATCCGTCACGGCAATAAAAGCCAGGTTTATGGAAACTTCTTTATCAATACTAACGGCTTGCGTTTTAGCGGCGATGACCATCTGATTTATGGCAACTACTTCCTGAAGTGCAAAAAAGCAATCGTCTGCACCAATGGCGATGGTGAGGTAAAAGAGGGGTCAAAGCTTACATGTCATGATCGCGCGGACAGGGTGAAGGTAATTTACAACACAATAATTGAATGTGAATCAAGCTTCCAGATGCCTGATAGAAATAATGGTCTCGGTGCGACACAAATTACTTTTTCAAATAATCTGATTCGTGGAGGTGCACCTGTCTCAATCCGGGGATCATTTCCCGGAGCTGTCTGGGAAGGAAATATACTCTGGAACACTTCCGGTGGTGATATGCCGGCTTCCGGCTTCAGAACAGAAGAGATAAATTTGAATCAGCCTTTCTTTCAGAAGAATCCCGATCCGTCAAAATATCCGGGTATTCCTCTGAATAACAGGCCTTTGACAACTGATGATGTTGGGCCATTTGCACCTGAGCCCCCCCAACCCCTCCTAAAGGAGAGCTTAAAAATACTTGAATTAAGAACGAAGAACATTCGAATTAAGAACAGCAAAGTATATGAAAGAAAAAAAATATAATTTGGAAGATAGATTAATTGATTTTGCAGTATCTATTATTAAACTTGTTGAAAGTTTGCCAAATACTAAATCTGGGAATCACCTGGGAGGGCAGCTTTTAAGATCCGGGACTTCACCATCATTAAATTATGGTGAAGCAAAAAGTGGGGAATCGAAAAATGATTTTGTACATAAAATGAAGGTCTGTTTGAAAGAATTAAGAGAATCTTATAATTGTCTAAGAATAATTGATAGAGCAAAAATCTCAGATGATGAAACATTAGTTCAATATTTAATCACTGAATGCAATGAACTTATTTCAATATTTGTTACAAGTATCGTTACAGCTTCAAAATAATCACTTCTTCATTCTTAATTCGTTTGTTCAAATGTTCTTACTTCAAAATAAACTTCTTCATTCTTAGTTCGTTTGTTCAAATGTTCATACTTCAAAAACTAATATTTTTTATGATGAAAACTAAATCCCGATTTCTGTTATTATCGTTTTTTTTCTCATTAGCTTGTGCTTCAGCAATTTCTGCTCCCCGCTCTTTTGACATCTCCAGTCCGAACGGAGCAATTCACTTCTTACTTGCAACTAACAATAATCAGCTGACTTTTACTGTCACAATGAACGGGAAAGTCATTGTCGATGAGTCTCCTTTGCATATGTCTGTCGATGGAGGGAAAATAACAGGTAATGTAAAAGCTGGCCGCTTTAAGAAATTAAGTATTTACGGGACATACCCATTGTACGGATTGCACTCCAAGGCTGTCAACATGTGTAATGGCATGATCTTCAGCTTTAAAAGCATTGAGAACAAGGTCAATTTTAATCTTGAAGTCAGGGTTTTCGATGATGCAGTCGCCTTCAGGTTTATTGTTCCCGGGGAAGAAGAATCGGTGAAATATCCTGATGAATCGACTGTTTTCCGGCTGCCTTCAAAAAGTACTGCATGGTATCACGACCTTTACATGCATTACGAAGGAGTCCATACAAAAAAGATGATTGACACAATTCCTGCTGGTCAGTGGGCAGCTCCGCCTCTGACAGTTAAACTTCCCGATAATACTGGTTATCTGGCTATTACTGAAGCAGATCTCATTAATTATGCCGGTATGGCTCTTCAGTCGGACGGCAAAAACGGATTTACTTTAAGACTTGGCCACAGCCATCCTGCATCATATCCATATGTTCTTCGATATAAGAAAGAAGATGTTGAAAGGTTATCAAAAATTGCTGAGGTAAAAGGAACTATTACGACTCCATGGAGAGTTATAATTGCCGGTAAAGATCTCAATACGCTGGTAAATTCTGATGCTGTTTACAATCTCTGTCCGTCACCTGACACTACTCTTTTCCCTGATGGTGCTAAAACAGCATGGTTAAAACCTGGACGAGCAGTCTGGAGGTATCTTGACGGAGGTGGAGATCAGACTCTTAAAAACATGAAAGAGTTTTCAAGACAGGCTTCAGAACTGGGATTTGAATATAACATTCTTGAGAACTTCTGGAGCAAATGGCCGGAAGATTCAGTGAGAGCTCTTGTCGATTATTCAAAGAAGCTTGGTGTCGGGATTATTCTCTGGCGACATTCAAATACTCTTCACGATCAAAAAGCACGACAGGAGCTCTTCCAGAAATGCCACGATCTCGGAATTGCAGGTCTGAAAATTGATTTCTTCGACCATGAAGCAAAAGAGGTGATTGACCTGTATGAGTCAATCCTCAAAGAGACTGCTGCATTTAAGCTTATATGTATATTTCATGGCGCCAATAAACCAACAGGATTATGGCGTACATACCCAAATGCATTTATTTATGAAGGAGTTAAAGGTATGGAAACCAGCAAATTATTAGACAGGGCAACTCACGAAACAACGATTCCTTTTACAAGAATGCTGGCCGGTCCTGCTGATTATTCTGTATGTCATTTTGGTACCCGTCGTCAAAACACTACATGGGTGCACCAGGCAGCAACAGCCGCAATTTATGCTGCACCTGTCATAACCTATGCAGCAACTCCTGCTCATATTCTTGAAAATCCGTGCGCAGAAATGATCAAAAGCATTCCTTCGGTCTGGGATGAAACCAAAGTTCTTCCCCCGTCAGAAATCGGGGAACTTGCAATTTACACTCAGCGAAAAGGAACTACATGGTTTTTATCAGTAATTAATGGCCTTCAGCCAAAGACAATAAAAATTCCTCTTTCATTCCTTGGAGATGGAAACTATGACACACTAATACTGAATGATAATCCTGCGAATCCTGCCGATGCTGTTGTTTCTTTTGGAAATGCCATCCAGAATGACATCATAAATGTTGAGCTTGGTGTGGGAGGTGGATATATGACAAAGTTTGTCAGAAACTTAAAATAAAATTATTGACTTTAAGTTCTATTAGAGTAACTTACGTTAATTAATACTTAGATATTCAGATGAAAGCGAAAGAAGCTCTATTCCGGAAAATAATAATAGTGCCTGTAATTGCAATGATAGTCCTGTGCAGCTCCTGTTCAAAAAAATCGAGCGGAGAACAGGGTCCTTCAGATATATGGGATATAGACAATGATGGTATCCCTAAATTCGTAGATACCAATTATATAGAACTTTCAAAGATCTACAGGATATCTAAATTCCGCTCTTCTGTCGGTCACGATTATTCCGATTTTAC
>JBGOXH010000336.1:0-2693 GCA_041479075.1 Bacteroidia bacterium
CTGGATATTACATCAGGGACACCGGCCGGCATAAATATTGATGAAGCGCGGGTGCGTCAGATAGTTTTTAATCTTATCGGGAATGCAATTAAATTCACATCAGAGGGTAAAATTGTGCTTAAAGTATTTACTGAAAACCCTCAGATTGTTAATTATACAAAAGAAAAATCAGAAGAATTGATTGACCTGATAATTGAAGTACAGGATACCGGGATCGGGATTTCAACAGAATTGCAGGAGGCTATTTTTGAACCATTTGTCCAGGAGAGAGATAATAAACATCACGGAGGTACAGGATTGGGACTGACAATAACCAGGAGACTTACAGCACTCATGGACGGGACCATCCGAGTGCAATCAAAGCCCGGAAAGGGAAGTATATTTACTGTCAGGATTCCGGAGATAGCATATTTAAGGGATTTCTCCAAAACAACCGTAGATATTCAGATTGATCCTTCAGAAATTGTATTTGAGAAAGCAACAATTCTTATTGCCGACGATGTGGAACATAACAGGAGCTATCTCAGGGATGCTCTTAAAAACACCAGGTTAAAGATAGTTGAAGCGGAAGATGGTATTACTGCATATAAGCTAGCAAAGGAAATCGTTCCCGATCTGATTATTGCTGATATACTGATGCCAAAAATGGACGGGTTCCAGTTATTGGACAAAATAAAGACCGATAAGAAGCTTAAACATATACCTGTCATTGCTTATTCCGCATCGGTCTTAAAGAGTCAGAAAGAACGGATACATAATAGTGAATTTGTAGGACTGCTTATAAAACCTGTTAAGGTCGCAGAACTATATCTCGAACTGATGAGTTTTTTACCATATAAGTCAACCAAGGCGGCGGAACCCGATAAGCCTCTATCGGAAGTTGACTTAATTGGAGAAATAACCAATTTGCCCGGATTAATTCATTCCCTCGAAACTGGTTTTCATACCACATGGAAAACATTTGCTGTCAGACAACCTATCGGGGAGATCCGTGATTTTGGAAAGAATCTGATTCAGTTAGGTATGGATCATAATTCAAGCATTCTTACCGGTTATGGAAAGGAATTAATCAGTGCTGCAGATAGTTTCAATATTGAAGCTATATTAGCGCTTGTTGAAAAATATAAGGGTATTATTGAAACTCTTAAAGATTCGAACAAAAATCCAAACAATGACTAATCAGGATATGACAAAATCATTTTCCCCTTCAATTCTGATAGTTGATGACAATCCTCATAATCTGCAGGTATTAGGAAAGTTATTGCAGGAAAACAAGTATGAAATCGAATTTGCCACCAATGGTAAAGCAGCCCTGGAGTGGTTGAAAGCCAAACAATTCGATCTTATATTACTTGATATAAACATGCCTGGAATGACTGGTTTTGAAGTATGCACGAAAATACGTTCAAACCCTGATTTAAACAATGTACCTGTTATTTTTCTGTCGGCAGAGACTGAAAGAGAAAGCATATTGAAGGGATTCGAACTTGGGGCACAGGATTATCTTACCAAGCCATTCGACAGCAGGGAACTGCTTGTAAGAGTAAGAACGCATCTTGTTCTGAAAGATAGTCTTGAAAAACTGGAAAAGCTTAACAAATCACTCGAGGAAAAAGTACTTGAACGAACGCAACAATTAAAAGAAACCAATGAGAAACTTGAGGCTTTAAACCTCAAATTAATCGATCTCGATAAGGTGAAGGCAGAATTCCTGAGCCTGATCAGCCATGAGATCCGTACTCCGCTTAACGGCATCATCGGCCCATTGGAGCTTCTGAAGGAACCTGTTTCTACCGGTGAGATTAGCGACCTGGTTGAAGTTCTCGATATATCTGTCAGAAGATTGGAAAGGTTTGCATTAAATGCCATTCTGATTACAAGGCTAAAGACAAGACAGTTTGAAATAAAAAAAGACAAAATTCATATCTCAAAACTGATTAATGAAGTTATAGATGAGGCAAGAGGAAAATTTCAACAAGGGAATATTCAGGTTAAAAGAAACGATGAAATAACCGGGGATTTAATTTATGGTGAGGCCGAACTGATTAAAAAATGCATTGGTAACATATTCGATAATGCAATACTTTTTTCTCCGCAAAACGGTACCATCGAAATCAACACTTATGTTGAAGATCAAACTATTATATGTGAAATTAAAGATAATGGAACAGGATTCGCAAAAGGAACTGTTGATCATGTATTTGAATTATTTGCTACAGGCGATGCGTGCAAAGATAATAGCACCGGGATAGGTCTTCCTATTGCCAAAATGATCATGGAGGCACATGGCGGAAGTATAATTATAGGTAATAATCCCGGGGGTGGCGCTTCAGTAAAGCTGCTGTTTCAAAAGAATATTGTGGATTAAACAACTAATGAATCTGTAAGTCAAAAATTTTAAGATTATCTGATGAACCAGGAAAAAGTATTTAATCCGCCATCAGTTTTGGTTGTTGACGATAATGTTAAAAACCTCCAGATCTTGTGTGGGTTTTTACAGAATGAAGGAATGATGGTTGAATTCGCTCTTGACGGTATGTCTGCCTTAAACTGGCTGGAGAAGAAAGAATTTGACCTGATTCTTCTTGATATAATGATGCCCGGAATGGATGGTTTCGAAGTATGCAGAATCATCAAAAGCGACCTGGTTATGCAAAAAATTCCGGTAATATTCCTTACGGCTAAAGTCGATA
>JBGOXH010000135.1:0-7469 GCA_041479075.1 Bacteroidia bacterium
AGCGCCTCAGCCAATGTCTCCATTGCATTTTTCAGATCTTCAATCTTAAGGACATAAGCAATCCTGACCTCATTTTTTCCGTAGCCCGGTGTCGAATAAAACCCTGATGCCGGTGCAACCATAACAGTCTGGTTTTTATACTCGAATTCCTCAAGCAGCCACTGAGCAAACCTATCTGAATCATCAACTGGCAGTTTAACAACAGTATAAAATGCTCCCTTTGGCTTGGGACAATAGACACCCGGAATTTTATTCAATGCCTCAACCATGTAATTACGGCGTGCAGTATATTCTTTGTTAACCTCTTTGAAATATTCCGGAGGAGTATCGACCGATGCTTCTCCTGCTATCTGCCCAAGACCCGGAGGTGAAAGTCGAGCCTGGGCAAATTTCAATGCGGTGGAAATAACTTCCTTATTCTTTGTTATGAGAGCACCAATACGTACTCCGCACTCGCTGTAACGTTTTGATATTGAGTCAAGTAATATAACATTATTTTCAATTCCCTCAAGTTTCATTGCAGAATAATGCTCGGCTCCGTCATAACAGAACTCACGGTAAGCTTCATCAGAGAAGAGAAAAAGATCATGCTTCTTCACTATGTCTCTGAGGTGAAACAGCTCCTCTTTTGAATAGAGATATCCTGTAGGATTATTAGGATTGCAGACGATGATGCCTTTTGTTTTAGTCGTTATCTTTTTCTCTATCTCTGATATGGGAGGGAGGGCAAAATCATTTTTTATATAAGAGGTCACAGGAGCGATTTTCACTCCGGCTGCCGTTGCAAATCCATTATAATTAGCATAAAAAGGTTCTGAGGTTATTACTTCGTCTCCCGGATTTACGCAGGTCATCAGGGCAAAGAGGATAGCTTCTGATCCGCCGGTTGTAATAAGAATTTCAGTGTAATCAATGTTGATACCGATTTCCCGGTAATAAGTGGCCAGTTTACGGCGGTATGATTCATTGCCCGCAGAATGACTGTATTCGATTACTTTGAGATTGAAATTGCGAATTGCATTCAAAGCCACTTCAGGTGTAGGAATATCAGGCTGACCAATATTTAAATGATAGACTTTTCTACCTTTTCGTTTTGCTTCCTCAGAAAAGGGAACAAGCTTTCTGATCGGTGATGGCGGCATCGTTTTACCTTTATTGGATATTGATGGCATATTAATAGTTGTTAATGCTGTTTAAATACGTCGACAAAAGTAATTAAAATGAAAAACCGTAGGAATAATTGTTGATCCTTTTTTTTATCACGAGGACACGGATTGACCATCGGCCGCCAAAGGCTTGCCGACGGCGCAGCACGGATAAAATCGCGGATCAAAAATATTTAGTCCGTGAAAAACCCTTGTAACTCCGTGTAATCGTGGTTAAATTTTTTTAATTAAGGTATACCTGCTAAGATGAAATAAATTCCTGTACTTTTATTTTATGAAAAGGTATTTAAGTAATATTTCATTTCTTTTAATTCTCCTGTCATTTGCAGCTGATCTTTCAGGTCAGGGAAAAGGATTCAGTAAAATCAAATGGGAAAAAGAAAAAATTGCATCCGGACTAATCAGGAAATCATCCCATACACTGTTAAATGATTCTGCACCCCAGAACATCAACATTCTAATAGTGAACCTTCATAAAAGGAGAATAGACGTCCATTATAATCCACTTGAGAACATCCCTGTCAGCAAGCAGGCGGCATCAGTCAACGCAATAGCTGCAGTAAATGGAGGATTCTTCAATATAAAGAATGGTGGTTCAGTGACTTACCTTAAAACAGGCGGTAAAATATTCGATTCGGATACAGCAAATAAATGGTTAAGGAATGCTAATATGACAGGTTCTATACTGATCAAATCCGGGGAGGAAATTTTAATTCAGCAGGTTAAGTCGAATTCGTGGTATGATAATCATCCTGAATATGATGATGTTCTTGTCACCGGGCCTTTACTGATCAGAAACGGGATCGTGCCAGATTTGCCACAGACTTCTCTTGTAATAAACAGGCATCCCCGGACTGCAATAGGTACAAGAAACAGCAAAAAAGTTATTCTTGTTACCCTCGATGGTCGTACCAGTGAAGCAGCAGGAATGACACTCATTGAATTAACCGGTCTGATGCTGCTTTTTCGTTGTCGTAATGCCGTCAATCTTGACGGAGGAGGATCTACAACAATGTGGATAAATGGTAAACCTTTTAACGGAGTGGTAAATATGCCCTGCGACAATAAAAAGTTTGATCACGAGGGTGAAAGGGCAGTATCAGATATATTAATTATCAGATAGTTGCTGCAGAGTCAGGTAAGAAATTAATTTTTACTTGCAAGCAAGGCACATTCCAGTTTGACAATTTCACTGCAATATTCAAAATTGCAGTTAGCAGCTAAATCATTCAGGGTGTGGTAATTGGGATCAACATTATATGAGAAAAAGAATAACGCTTTATAGCCGTTGGTAGAAAACGGGTAACTATCGCTGTATTTGTTATTTGTATTATTAGTTATGTAACTCAAAGATGTGTATCGGGCACATATTTGTTCAGCATCATACCTGAGATCATGAGAATTATCGTAATCCATGATATTTACGTACCATGCAGACGGCTCCGTTGCAGGTTCGTAAGCTATCATATCTGAATTAAGCATAAACCTTATTTTTTGTGAGAATCCATTAGGATTGGCAGCAAAATCTTTACTGCCGAACAAGCCAATCTCTTCAGCCCCGAAGGCAATAAACATAATTGTGCTCTTAGGAGAGAAACTTTTTTTCTTCATTACCCGTGCTATCTCCATCACAGCTGAAACGCCGCTTGCATTATCATTTGCACCCGGCACAATTGTAAAAGGATCTCCTGTGCTTAAAATATCATCATAATGGCCACCGATTACACACACAGAGTCGGGATATTCAGAACCTGTTAAAACAGCAATTACATTATACTGCCATTGCTCATAATATATACTTCTATAGATTTTTGAAACCAGAAAAGAATCGATGAAAACATCTGCAAAGCCCATCTGAAGGAATCGTTTCTCAAGCTTTTCTGCAACATCCCGGTGATTGTTTGTCAGTGTGAAACGATTACCCATATTCTGCAACCATATTACATCAGCTTCAAGAGAATCTGCTTTTATATCATTTATAAGACTTTGGATAAGCAGATCATTTACGAATTCATCAGCATCTTCTTTTTTACAGGTCGTTAGAAAAAGTAAAATCCCCAAGACTATAAATATATTGCCTGAAAACTTAAGAGGTTTCATAATTAATAATGAGTAATACTGATTAATCCCTTTTCATTATTCATTTAAGAATGCCGCTTTTTCCCGGCCTCGTCAGCTAATATAACTAATTTTTTTAAATTTGCCTTTCGTTACCCGAAACCTGACCAGCGATTTTAATGGAAATACCTTCGAAATACGAACCCGGCAAGACAGAATCGAAGTGGTACGATTACTGGATGAGACATGGCTTTTTCAGAAGCATTCCTGATGACAGGGAGCCATATACCATTGTAATTCCTCCACCCAACGTAACAGGTGTGTTGCACATGGGCCACATGCTTAACAACACCATCCAGGATGTGCTTGTCCGAAGGGCAAGAATGCTTGGCAAAAATGCCTGCTGGGTACCGGGTACCGACCATGCCTCAATAGCAACTGAAGCAAAAGTTGTTGCGAAGCTTAAAAGCCAAGGCATCGACAAGAGAAGCATTTCACGGGAGAAGTTTCTGGAGCATGCTTGGGAGTGGACAAATAAACACGGCGGGATCATTCTTGAACAGCTTAAAAAACTAGGTGCATCATGTGACTGGGAAAGAACTCTTTTTACAATGGATAAAGAGAGATATGATTCTGTTATTAAGGTATTTGTGGATCTTTATAATAAAGGGCTTATTTACCGCGGGGTTAGAATGGTGAACTGGGATCCTCAGGCAAGAACTGCTGTTTCGGACGAGGAAGTTTATTTTACCGAGGAGCAGTCAAAGCTGTATTATGTAAGGTATAAAATTGTCGGATGGAACGATTATATAACAGTTGCAACCACACGACCCGAAACAATACTGGGAGATACTGCAGTTTGCGCTAACCCGAACGACAAAAGATATAAACATCTGAAGGGACATAAGGTGATTGTCCCAATGGCTAACAGAGAAGTCCCCTTCATTTTTGATGATTATGTCGATATGGAATTTGGTACGGGCTGTCTCAAGATTACACCGGCGCATGATATAAACGACTATGAGATTGGGATTAGACACAATCTGCCGTCAATCGACATTTTTAACGCCGATGGTACGATAAGTTCTGAAGCTGCAATGTTTGTGGGTGTTGACAGGTTTACTGCAAAAGATCTTGCTGAAAAAGAGTTAAAACGAACAGGAAACCTTATAAAAGTTGTTCTATATAATAATAAGATTGGCCGTTCTGAAAGGACTCATTCTATTATTGAGCCGAAGCTTTCGATGCAGTGGTTCCTGAAAATGGATAAAATCTCGCAACCTGCACTCGATGCAGTCATGAATGGCGAAGTCCATCTCCATCCTTCAAAATTTAAAAATCTTTACCGGCACTGGATGGAAAATGTGCATGACTGGTGCATAAGCCGTCAGCTCTGGTGGGGACACAGAATTCCTGCATGGTATTTCAATAATAATGAATTCGTTGTTGCGGAAAACATAAATGAAGCACTTTCCCTGGCCAGAAAAAAGAGCGGCAATCAATTATTAAAAGAATCTGATCTCAGGCAGGATGAAGATGTACTTGATACCTGGTTCTCATCGTGGCTGTGGCCTATAACTTCATTTGATGGTATCAATAAACCGGATAATCCTGATCTGAAATATTATTATCCGACAAACGATCTTATAACGGCGCCTGAAATTCTTTTCTTCTGGGTTGCAAGAATGATAATTGCAGGATATGAATACCGGAATCAGAAGCCATTTAATAACGTATATCTTACCGGGCTTGTCCGTGACCAGCAGAGAAGAAAAATGTCGAAATCGCTGGGCAATTCGCCTGAACCACTGGAGCTGATTGAAAAATATGGAGCTGACGGAGTAAGAGTTGGCATGCTGTTATGTTCGCCTGCCGGTAATGATCTACTGTATGATGATACGCTTCCTGAGCAGGGCCGAAACTTTGCAAACAAAATCTGGAATGCATTCAGGCTTGTAAAAGGCTGGAAAGCTGATGAAAATCTCGCCCAGCCTGAATCATCAAAAGCTGCTGTAAAATGGATGACTGAAGTCCTGAAAAAAGTAACAGCTGAAATTGATTCAAACTTCAGAAGATTCAGAATTTCTGAAGCCCTGATGAATGTATATAAACTATTCTGGGATGAATTTTCAAGCTGGTATCTTGAAATTATTAAACCTGAATATCAAAAGCCAATTGACAAAAAAACACTGGAGGAAACAATATCATTCTTTGATAACCTTCTCAGATTAATACATCCTTTTATGCCGTTTATTTCGGAGGAAATCTGGCATATGCTAGATGAAAGAAAAGATGGAGAAAGCCTGATGATCAGCAGAATGCCTGAATCAAAAAAATCGAGTAAAGATCTGTTGGCCAGGTTTGAAATTGCCAAGGAGACAATAAGCACAATAAGGACTATCAGAAAGGAAAAGGAGCTCCCAAACAAGGGAAAGTTAATACTTTGCATCCGGTCTGATGAGAACAGTTTTGATAAAAAATTTCTCCCTGTCATTATAAAGCTTGGTAATCTGTCAGAAGTAAAATTTGTAGCCAAAAAACAAAAGGGAGCAGCATCATTCATGGTCAGGACTACAGAGTTTTTTATACCTTTAGGAGATAAGCTTGATGTTAAAGGTGAGCTTAAAAAAATCAGGGAAGAACTGGATTATTATAAGGGTTTCCTGACGTCTGTAATGAAAAAGCTTGATAATGAGCGTTTTATAAAGAATGCACCTGAAAGTGTGCTTGACCTGGAACGGAAGAAGAAGAGCGATGCGGAAGCTAAAATAAAAGCTTTGGAAAATGCTTTGAAAGCTTTACAATGAACTGTGGATTAGCCCCCCTGCCTGCCGGCAGGCAGGCCTTTAGGGGGGTTGGGGGGTTAAAGCGCTACGGAATTAAAGTTCTTGCAAAATAATTCTGACCCACCGGCACCAATTCCCATTCTTCATTAAGGGTAAGATGCCATCCTTCTCCTTCGTATTTGTTCTTGTCTGCTTTATATCCTTTCGCAGTGATTCGGATATACTTCAGATTATTTGATACCAGACAACCCCCTTTCTCGACAGATAATTTTCCCCAGTTGTCCGAAACACGCATCTTGCTGTAGATTGTCCCGAGTGTATCCATGGAGTGAATATCTTCAGGTTCAAAATCAAAATAGGGACTTTCAAGTTCGAGGAAGACGACAGGTTTTTCTATGAAAATGCTGATTTGCCTGTGAATTCTCTCCTGGATATCGGCATCCCGTTTTGCTTCTTCATTCTGAATATTCTCAAAATCATAATTCAAAGCAATGCTTCCTGCGACATCACGGCATACTTCCGGCAGCTGAATATCATAAAGATCTTTTACCAGTCTGGCAAGATCAACATTTTCAGACCGTATTGTTTTAAAATCAAATCCTTTCTGGTTCAACAGGTTTGCATAGAAAGCTCCATCTATAAATCCATAGAATCTGGCATAAGACTGAAAGGAATAAATTCGGTTGAGATCTTCCAGAAGTCTGGTTTTGTTTTCTTCCGGTGAGCTTGTGGAAAGGAGAATTTGTGTAAAAGTGGCAAGTCCCTCATAGTTTTCAAATTTAATCTCATCAGGAGCATATTTTTGATAAAACTCACGGTTGGATCCTTTAAATATAAGTGCGTCCCTTACGGCAAGCTTTTGTTCTTCTCCTTCCGAATTAATGGCTTTACGCAATGCTTTCCATTCAAGCTTGATCCAGAGCCTTGCATTCTTCTCATCCATATTCGAAGTGTTATAACCCGATGAGGTGAAGCCAATGGTTTCCTGGAAACAATGGAAAAGTCCGTGGATTGCACGACTAATTATTCTGTATTCATCCTCTTCATTCGGCAAAGGGGTCAATGCAAACTGAGTACCTCCAAATTTAATCGAAGTATTATTGATTATCAGCTCTTTAGGATAGGTGCCTGTATAGATACCTTCTTTTTCTTTTAAGATTTCCTGACTATCCTGGTGGTTAGCAAAAATTTTTCTGGTATTCCGGTCAATTAAGATAACGGGGCCATAGAGGTTTTTTCCCCATAATTTTCCATTATCCCTGTTGCAGGCAGCCTCAATCTTTTTAAAATACTGCTTTGCTTTTTCAGGTGTAAGATAAGTGTCCTGTTGTTGATTATTGCAGCTGAAAAGAAAAAGGAAGAAAGGAAGAATTATCCATTTTTTCATCATTGGCTCTTTTACTGTGCCAAATGTAATGAAAAAAGTAATTAGGTCATTCAATCAGTGCGGATCGAGCAG
>JBGOXH010000109.1:0-9227 GCA_041479075.1 Bacteroidia bacterium
AGCAAATTATGGTATTTATGGAACGGCATCAGGAACAAACCCATATGCCGGATATTTTGCCGGTAATCTCGCTTACACAGGTTCATTATTAAATCTATCGGACAGAAGTCTGAAAAAGAATATCAAACCTGTCAACGGATCCCTTCAGAAAGTGATGAACCTCCAGGGTATAACGTTTGAATGGAAATCAGAATCCGAATTGGCAAAAAGCGGTTTAGGAATAAATGCAGACAGGAAACAAACTGATATCAGATCATTTAATTTCCCTGAGGGAGTTCAGTACGGTGTTATTGCCCAGGATGTCGAAAAGGTTCTGCCTGAACTTGTCCATACCGATGCTGATGGTTTAAAATCAGTCGATTACATTAAAATGATCCCTGTGCTAATAGAAGCGATAAAAGAACAACAGAAGGAAATTGAACAGCTGAAAAAGCTGGTCGAAGAGCTTAAATAACAATGGTGTTAAGGCGTATCAGGGCAGATATCGTACTTGTTCGATAAAGTAATATCTCCCCTGTAATGCATCATCCATCTAATTTTCCACTCCACCCGTCAAAAAAACTTGACTCGTTTTTCCTTTTATCATAACTTGCTTTTATTAAATCTTGTTTTTAATTATTAACCAGGCTATTGAGCTCAAAGGCCTTTGTGCCTTTACGCCTTTAAGCCTTTTTATCATGAAAACAAAACTCTTCTTCTTGTTTCTTTTATCTTTTGTCTTTTATCTTTGCGAAGCCCAGGTGCCGCATGGCTTTAATTACCAGGCAATTGCATGGGATGGACCTGGTAATCCGATCCTCAATACGACGTTACCTGCAGGATAACAATCAAATCCGACTATTTATGAATCCCCCAGCCGCATACCGCATGCCTCAAGCCATTAAGTTGTTATTTATCTATTACCCCTGACCCAATAACCTCATCTCCGTCATACCAAGCAGCAAACTGACCGGGAGCTATTCCACGTTGTAATTTATTGAAAATGATATAAATGCCATTTTTTCTCCGGAACAGCTCTGCCTTTTGTAATGGCTGCCTGTACCTGATCCTTACCATATATTCGCGACTCTCTCCAATTTCCATGGTAAGATCCGTCCGTATCCGGTGGATCTCATTATTTCTGATGAACAAACCCTTCCTGTACAACCCCGGGTGTGATTGCCCTTCGCCAACATAAAGCAAATTCCTGTTAACATCTATGCCTATTACGAATAAAGGTTGCTTGTAACCGCCGACGTTAATTCCTTTTCTCTGACCAATGGTAAAGAAATGTGCACCATTGTGAGTTCCGATAATCTTACCCGGAAACTTATTCAAATCATGAGGTTCACAGGCTTTCATTAGTTCACTTTCAGAAACATTATCACCAGGGAAACCAGAGTACCATTTTTTGAATTCATGAGTGGAAGGTATCTCGACAATCTGTCCCTTTTTAGCTTTAAGTTTTTGCTGCAGGAATGTCGGAAGGTGAACCTTACCGACAAAGCAGATACCCTGTGAATCTTTACGGTGTGCTGTTGCAAGTCCAAGCTTATCAGCAATTTTCCGGACTTCAGGCTTTGTGAGATCACCAATCGGGAAAAGCGAATAAGCCAGCTGCTCCTGGCTCACCTGGCAAAGGAAATAACTCTGATCCTTATTTTCATCCTTACCGGCGAGGAGCCTGTAAATAAGTGTATGTTTTACACTTATACTTTTCTTTCTGCAATAATGGCCGGTAGCTACAAAATCGCCTCCCAGCTTTCTGGCTTCATCAGCGAACGAATCAAACTTTATTTCCCTGTTGCACAGCACATCAGGATTGGGAGTACGGCCTTTTTCATATTCGGCAAACATATAATCAACTACCCTTTTCCTGTAAGGTTCGCTCAGGTCAACGAAGTGAAAAGGAATATCAAGCTTTTTAGCTACCATTTCGGCAAACATCAGGTCATCCTCCCAGTGGCAGTCACTCTGGAGCAAGCCGGTTGTATCGTGCCAGTTCCGCATAAAAAGGCCCTCCACTTCGTATCCCTGATCCTTCAGCACCCATGCAGCAACACTGGAGTCGACACCGCCAGACAGACCAACTATAACTTTCTTTTTCACGATGCAAAGATAATAAAAAACCACGTACTCACCCCCTTCTTTTCCCCCTCTCTGCTTGCGCAAAGAGAGGGAATGCATTAATTAACAGGCTGTTAAGCCCCCCTTCTTTTGCATGAGCAGAGAAGGGGGTCGGGGGGATGAGTACATGGGAATACGAATGCTGATACCGTAATCACTGACAAAAATCGGTATCTTTACAAATCTATGGGAACAGGAACACTAACTAAATACAGCGCTTCTGCGGGATCTGGTAAGACCTTCCACCTGGCTGCCAATTATTTAACCCACCTTTTCAGGTCAAAGGAAAACTATCGCAAAATCCTGGCGGTGACGTTTACCAATAAATCTACTGCTGAGATGAAAAACAGGATTCTCGATCAGCTTTATATCCTGTCAACCGGAGGCGAATCTCTTTATCTTCCTGATCTTATAAAAACAACGAGAAAAAGTGAAGAAGTTATCAGAGCTGATGCCGGTGAAATTTTGTTTTCGATTTTGCACGATTTCTCGAGGTTTTCGGTATGCACTATCGATGCTTTTTTCCAGAAGATCATCCGTGCATTCGCCAGAGAGTCAGGGCTTCATTCAGGATTCAATATTGAGCTGGATCACAGTATGATACTGGCATCAGCAGTTGATGAAATGATTGCATCATCAGCAGAAAATCAGGAACTGAAAAACTGGCTCAATGAGTATGTCGACACAAAAATTGCTGAAGGGAAAAGCTGGAATCCGAAAGGTGAGATAATTAACCTTGCCGAAGAGATATTTAAAGAAAAATTTAAGATCCTGTCACTTGATGAGAGAACAAAGCTGGAAGATAAAAAGTTTCTGCTGGCTTATATTGATAAAATCAAGTCAGTCAGATCAAAATTTGAAGAAGAACTGTCTGCATTTGGGAAGCAGTGCGAGGATATATTCAGCGAATTTGGATTGACAGATGAAATGTTTTATCAGAAAGGCAGGGGAATTCCTAATTTCATCAGGTCTCTTGCACAGGGAAATGTTATTCCTCCAAACAATTATGTAAAGGCAATTCTGGATGAACCTCCGAAATGGTCAACGAAAGCAATTGCTCCTGAACTTAAGCATGCAATTGAAAACGGATTTGATAAAGTCCTTGAGAATGCTATCCGTTATTATGAGGAAAATGAAGTGAAATATAACAGCGCAGGTGAAATTCTTTCAAACATATATGCACTGGGAATATTGTCGGATATTTTAAATAAAGTCCGGACAATAACCTCCGCTGAAAACATCTTTCTTATTTCGGATGCAGGAGAGCTGCTTACACTTATTACAGGAGGAGATCAGGCACCTTTCATTTATGAGAAGATCGGGAACAGGTACGAAAATTATCTGATCGATGAGTTCCAGGATACATCCATGCTGCAATGGAATAATTTTCTCCCGTTAATTGAAGAAAGCCTGGGAAGAGGTAAGGATAATCTTGTCGTAGGAGATGTGAAGCAATCGATTTACAGGTTCAGAAACAGCGACTGGCAGATACTTGGAAAAATCATCGACAGACAGTTCGCTGATGACAGGCTGGTTAGCAAACCTCTGAAAACCAACTGGCGAAGCCGTTCAAACATAATCAGGTTCAATAATTCGCTCTTCTCAGTAATACCTGACCAGATTGATAAATTATTTCCGGAAGAGCTTCTGAGTATCAGCTTCAAAAAACTCTATTCTGAAGCGATTCAGGATGATCCGGTAAAAAGCACCAGCGGGTATGTCAGGCTGGATTTTATTGACGATGATTATAAAGAAAACATCAGCGGGGGGAACAAATCGGGAAAGAAAATATCAATAAAATGGGAGGATAAAGTTCTTAAGATGCTTCCATCGGTCATTGAGCGTTTCCAGGACAAAGGTTATGGAGCATCAGACATAGGTATTCTGGTCAGGGATGGGAGAGAAGGTACGGCAGTTCTTAACAGGATGATTCAATATAGCAACAGCTGCACACCTGAACAAAAAAAGAAATACAATTACAATATAGTTTCAGATTATTCACTGGTACTTTCCAATTCGCCTGCTGTAACCTTCATCATAGGCGTGCTCAAAGTGCTTAACGATCAGGAAGATATGATAAGCAGGGCAGAGATGTTAAGATTTTACCTGCAGGCAACCGGAGCAGAGAATTCAGAAAATGTTCCACTGTTCAGTAAAATGCTGAAAGACAATTCTCATAGCCTCTTTCCGGAAGGTTTGGAAAAATTCCTGAGTAAAAGCATGCAATTGCCGCTTTTTGAAACAGTGGAAAATATCATCAGCTTTTTCGGCCTCGGAAATTATTCATGGAATGTTGCTTATCTGAATACTTTTCAGGACTGCGTATTAAATTTTACTGAAACTAAAAACGCTGATTTTCAATCATTTCTGGACTGGTGGGAGCTGACTGGAAATAAAAATTCGGTTGTTCTTCCTGCTAATCAGGATGCTGCAAAAGTTTATACGATCCACAAATCAAAAGGGCTTGAATTTAAGGTGGTCATCCTCCCATTCCTTTCATGGAATGATGATCATAATACTTATCATCGCCCTATAATATGGGTGAAACCTGATACTGCTCCGTTTAATGATCTGGGTATTGTCCCGATCCGATATAAAAGAAATCCACCGGAATCAATTTTTACCAATGTTTACTTGCAGGAAAAATATTCTGCTTATCTGGATAATCTGAATCTCCTCTATGTTGCCATGACCAGGGCCAAAGATGCAATTTATGGATTTGTCCCTGAGCATCCTGATACAAACAGCGGCATTGCAAAGATTATCAAAGATGCGCTTCTTTCAGATGAAAATCCTGCCGGTAAATCAGGAATGATACTTCACCATAATTATAATGATGAAGAAAAGATGTTTGAATTTGGCAAGATTCCTGAAATGCCAGGGCAGCCTGCAGAGAATAAGGATCTTGTTTCTGTGAATTATACTGTCACTCAGCAGCCTGAGTCACTGAAGCTAAAGCTGCACGGGGAAAATTATTTTTTAACCGGCAAGGAAGCGGTAAAACAAAAGATCAACTATGGAAAGCTGATGCATGAGGTGTTTGAAGGCATTAATGCTTCCGGGGACATACCGGCTTCGGTAAAAAAACTTGTTTATGAAGGCAAGATTCCGGAATCTGAATCGAAGCCATTAGAGACCAGACTTAATACTCTGATTTCGGTGCCCCCGGTCTCCGAATGGTTCAAACCGGGTAATAAAGTGCTGAAAGAGACTGAGATACTATTACCTTCAGGTGTTACTAAACGACCCGACAGAGTTATTTTAGCTGATGGTAAAACTGTGATAATCGATTTTAAATTCGGCGTAGAGAATGAACATTATGCTGAACAGATGAGGCAGTATCGTAATTTATTGAGCGAAATGGGATACCATAAGATTGAAGCTTTTCTCTGGTACGTCGATAAAAATAAAATTGTCAAGGCTTGATGTCTTCTGATAAGAATAATGAAGGGAAATTTCCATGGGGACATGACCGAAGGTTCAATGCCTATTCAAATTATTTCAGGAAATTATATGGTGCCAGAGTTCAGAAGGTCTCGATCGATGCAGGCTTTACGTGCCCAAACCGTGATGGCACAAAAGGGAATGGGGGGTGCACATATTGTAATAACGACGCTTTCAATCCTTCTTATTGCTCACCTGAAAAATCTGTTACAAAACAGATAGAGGAGGGGATAAGGTTCCATAAATGGAGATACCGGGAAGCGAACTCATATCTTGCTTATTTTCAGGCCTATTCGAATACTTATGCTCCGGTTGAAACTTTGAAACGACTTTACGAAGAGGCACTTGGCTATCCGGGAGTAATAGGGCTGATAATTGGTACCAGACCCGATTGTATTAATCAGCAAAAGCTTGATTATCTTAAGGAACTATCACAGAAGTGTTACCTGGCCGTGGAGTATGGTATAGAGTCGTGCTATAATAAAACACTGGACAAGATTAACAGGAAGCATACGTTTGAAGATGCAGAAGATGCTGTCAGTGCAACGGCAGCACTTGGTATCAATACAGGTGCGCATTTTATTTTTGGATTGCCAGGTGAAACGAGAGAAGAGATGATGGCCGAAGCAGAAACAATTTCAAGGCTGCATTTGAAAACCGTAAAATTTCACCAGCTTCAGATAATTAAAGGTACAGTCATGGAATCTGAATTCAGGAATAAAAGATCTGATTTTCAGTTATTTTCATGGAATGAGTATCTGGAATTCTTTGTAAGCTTTCTTGAAAGATTGAATCCTTCAATCGTAGTTGAAAGATTTACCGGTGAAGCTCCGCCAAGGTTCTTAACCAGAAAGGAGTGGGGTATAAAAAGAGCAGACCAGATTGTCGGTCTTATAGAGAAACGTCTCGAAGAGCTTGATACCTGGCAGGGGAGATTATATCATTGACCTCACCCCATTCCGATAGCTATCGGAATCCTCTCCCAGGAGAGAGGGGCTTTATTCTATCTTTATTCCCTGGATGATTGAGGCAGGAAGCTGAGGCAGGCTTAATTGGCTGATAATAAGTTTTAAAGTTTCCCCTTTCCTGATTCTTACAGGGAATCCGTCTCGCAATTCATCACCGTTGATTACTTTATCCTTTAAGGCGTTACTGGCGCTTAATGTATAAATCTTCTCTTTTTCTGAAGTAAAATATTCAGGGAACTGGTTAATTCTCGGCCAGTCAAACGGCAGATGCATATATTCAGAATGCCGTTTTTTGTCAAACATAACCTTGCCTTTCCAATCTGATGCTGAGGTAATTGTAAGATAAAGAGTATTGTCATTTAGCACACCCCCGATTTGCAGATCTTCTTTCCATGGCAACAGGTAAGCTCCGCCTGTCTTCCACAGGCAATACATAATCGTTGTTCTTGCAAAGTTCCCGTCGCCATGCCAGCCTTCAATAATTCCTGACGGTTTCTGCATATTCCACATTACCTTTATCTCGCTGTTTATCCACTCACTGGCTGAGGGAACAGGTTCCCTTGCATATAGATTAAGAGCACCTTCAATTGCATCAGCATATCCATCCTGACTGGTGCCTTCCCATGCAAAATTTTTATATTTTTTGTTAAGAACATCCAGAGCTTTCAAAACAGGTTCTCTGTATTTTTCAATTTTGTCCAGCAGATATACAGTGTAATAACCGTTAAGAGTATAACCAAAATTATCGGCAATACCGTCATCGACCGGAGTTCCTTTTACAGGATCAATCGAATTATAAAATAATCCGTCTTCGTTTCGTCCGACTTCAAGAATCCTGTCAAGCATGGTATAGAGAGGTGCCCTGTAAACCTCTTTCTTTGATGGCTCAGTAAATGAAACTGTTGCATAAAGCTCGCAGAGACCTGAGACAATCTCGCATCCATGGTCTCTAAGACGTAAGACTTTAAAATTATTAGTCGGATGATTATTCCCAAGCAGGTAGTAGTCGCCAAGCCTTTCTGCCCATTCGAGATATTTCTTTTCTCCGGTAGTCCAGTATATGCGCGATAAGCTTTGCAGCATATCACCATTTACTTCAGGATTGTCGGAGCAGATATTGCCGTAGGGAGTCTTGACCGGGGCATATTTCCAGATATCGTCAAGAATAGCAATCAGTCTTTCAGACCATGGACTTGGGCCAAGCCATTCGGTCAGCGGGATTAGTCCATCTTTTATATATTCGGCAGATCCGAAGATTATTTCATCGAGTAAAGTATCGCTTGTTGCAAATCCTTTTTTTGAAAATGAATAAGTATCGGGCATATTTCCTATCCGTGATGTTAATCTCTTTTCGGTTTCAAGCATTTCTTTCATTTTGCCATCGAAAATACTCCTGTCAAGCAGAGCAGAGGTCAGTACCATGAAAGGATAATTATCTGCTGCACAGTCTTTTGCATTCCAGATATCCTTATTTTTACTGTCATTGATATTCCGTGGAATTAAGCCTGTGGCTGAATCAGCAAGCCCAAGCCATCCATGCAGGTACTTCAGGCAGCGATTATAACCTTCGTTTACAGTAATACCATTTTGAGATGCTTGCCGGAACAGATCTTCCTGCGCAGAAGTAAATGATCTTTGCTGTTTACATGAAACCGGTGAAAAAGCCAAAATGACAATGAATACAACAATTTCAGATCTTCTCATTTGTAAGGATTTTTAGTTAAGTAAATATATTCACTTTACACCATTAAAGAACTTCCTTTTTGCTAATTTTGAAATAAGGATTAATGATTATTAAACCCAAGACTGGCAGACAGCAAGTTGAGGAGTGAAACGACGAAATCCCGAGAGCGAAGCGAATCGGGAACTGCATGATTGCATGACAATATTATGGAATACTTCCTTAAACGAATAGCAAAATTGCTTTACACTGAGGATGGCAACAAGCTCAACACCCATTGTCTTGTTTTCCCAAACCGGCGAGCTGGTTTGTTCTTCAAAAAATATCTTGCTGCCGAGCTGATTAAGCCCGTGTGGACTCCGGCTGTGATGACAATAAATGATCTTTTCAGGGCATTATCGCCTCTTCAGCTGGCTGAAAATGAAATTCTTCTTTTTGAGCTCTATAAAATTTATCGTTCGATAAGAAAGACGGAAGAAAGCTTCGACGATTTTTATTTTTGGGGAGACATGCTCCTGAACGATTTTGATGATGTCGATAAATACCTTGCCAATGCTTCAAAATTGTTTCAGAATGTTCATGATTTAAAGAAAATAGATCAGCAGTTTGGAGGCCTTTCAAATGAACAGATTGAAATAGTGCAAAGGTTCTGGATGAATTTCAATCCGGAAAAACCCACTGATGAAAAATCAAAGTTTATCAGCATCTGGTCAATCCTGGACAATCTTTATAATGGATTCAGAAACATATTAAATGAAAAAAGTATTGCATACGAAGGAATGATCTTCAGAGATGTTGTTGAAAATCAAGATATTAATAGTACGATTGGGAATAAGTGGGAGATGGTGCATTTTATAGGATTTAATGCATTGAACGAATGTGAAAAAGCATTAATGCTTAAGCTGAAAGATGATGGTAAGGCAAGGTTTTACTGGGATTATGATAATTCCTATATCAAACCAAACAAGTTGAATTCAGCCGGATTTTTCTTAAGAGATAATCTGAAGATCATTCCTTCGTATGCAATA
>JBGOXH010000338.1:0-2686 GCA_041479075.1 Bacteroidia bacterium
CCAAGAAATTTTTTTGCCTTATTTATTGATGCCTGGGAATGAGGAATATCTCCTGCCCTTTCAGGCCCATAAAGAGGTTTGATATTCAACACTTTCTTGTCGAATCTACTAGCAGATTTCTGTATATAATTGAAAAGCTGATTCAGAGAAGTCCGTTCACCATGCGCTATATTATAAATTTGATTAATCGCATTATTTATGGTTGTAAGTGCAGCAAGGTGATTTGCCTGAAGTACATTATCAATATAAGTAAAATCACGCGAATGGCTTCCGTCACCATCTATCACAGGTGATTGATGGTTCTTGAGCATCTTTACAAATTTTGGAATCACAGCGGCATAAACTCCGTCAGGATCCTGCCGCCTGCCAAATACGTTAAAATAACGCAATCCTATAATCTCAATTCCATAAGTCTTTGAAAAATTAGCTGCAAAAAGTTCATCGGCATACTTTGTTATAGCATAAGGAGACAAAGGAGCACCTATTTTATCCTCGACCTTTGGCAGGTCAGGGTTATCGCCATAGGTCGAAGAGCTTGCTGCATAAATAAAACGTTTAATCCTGGCTTCTTTGGATGCAAAGAGCATTTTAACAAATCCACCGATATTCACATCGGTAGTTGTGACAGGATCTTTAATTGAACGTGGGACCGATCCGAGCGCGGCCTGATGAAAGACAATCTCAATTCCGGTAAGTGCATTCATACAGCTGTCAAAATCACGAATGTCGCCTTCAATAAGTTTAAATTGCGGATTAGAAATAAAATCTTTGAGGTTTTCTTTTTTTCCGGTCGAAAAGTTATCCAGACAAACTACATTATTGCCGGAAAGCAGTAAAGATTCCACAAGATTAGACCCGATAAAGCCTGCTCCGCCTGTAACCAGTACTTTGCTATTCTTTAATAGTTGTTCCATAAACTCCTGAAATATAAATATTATAAATTTTAGCAGTAATAAATATTATAAGCATCATACTTTATCAAACATTATCATGATCTCATTCAGAATGAATTCAGCAGTTTTTCCGTTACCATAAAAGCCAGGATAATCAAGGTTCGCAGGTGATTTATAAAATCTCTCAAACTCTTTCTTTATAATTATAGGATCAGCATCTACGAGAACAGCAGTTCCATTTGTAATAAGTTCGATCCATTCAGTTTCTTTTCGAAGTACAAGGCAAGGTTTTGTGAAAAAATGGGATTCTTTCTGAACGCCTCCGGAATCAGTTATAATCAGCTTCGAGTTTTTTTCCAGCAGCGTCATTTCAAGAAATGAAACAGGAGGCAATATCTTAATATACCTGCACTTAAGCAGATCGTCGTACATGAGTTTCAGGTTTGACTTAAGAGAGATTGTTGTTCTTGGATGCAAAGGCATTACAAAATTTACAGAGTATTCTTCTGACAGCGATCTGAGGGTGCTGAGTATAGCTTCAAGACGTGAAATATCATCAGTATTTATTTCGCGATGAATGGTTGTAAGAATATAGTTATTACGTTCAATTGATAATTTTTCAAAAAATGATGCTTTCTTTCTTTCTGCCAGATCTGCAAAAAACAGTGTATTATCGTACATTATATCGCCGCACAGGTAAATCTTTGGATTATCAACATTGTACGGCGGACTGTTTTCCGGTCTGAATCCCTCGCGAACAAGATTTTTGAAAGCAGCATTTGTTGGTGCAAACAGAAGTGTTGAAGAATGATCGCTCATTATCCTATTGAGCTCTTCGGGCATACTTTTATTAAAGGAGCGCATACCTGCTTCAATATGAATTACAGGGAAGTGCAGCTTCGATGCAGCAAGAGCTCCTGCAAGTGTCGAGTTTGTATCACCATATAATAAAACACAATCAGGTTTTTCTTTAAGAAGAACCTCCTCAATGCCCGTAATCATCATAGAAGTTTGCCTGCCATGCCTTGCTGAACCGACACCGAGATTATAGTCAGGCTGCTTGATTTCAAGTTCAGAAAAAAATATATCTGACAGTTCTTTATCATAATGCTGCCCGGTGTGGACTATAATCTCTGTAATTCTTTCAGAGAAGTGCTGCTTTATGGCTCTGCTGATTGCCGAAGCTTTGATAATCTGAGGCCTTGCTCCGACTATGTTGATTAGTTTAATATGCTGCATTGCTAAATTTTAACCCGGAAATCCAAAGTTAGCAAAATATATATAAGAAAAAATGTTTAGAATAAGGATGAATATAAGGTTATTAACCACCCCGTCCCTGACTGTAAACGTCAGGGACACCTCCCGCGAAAAGCGGGAGGAAAGTATTGATTTATAGTGTTTTAACTTTCTTCCTGCTTCTGCGGGATGGTCCCTTTTGAGACAGACTCGTTATTAATCTATATTAAATAATATTACTTTGCGTAGTTAACCGACCGTGTTTCGCGAATAACAGTGATTTTGATCTGACCCGGATATGTCATTTCATTTTGAATTTTTCTGGCAATCTCTAATGAAAGACCTTCAGCCTCTTTATCCGTTACTTTTTCGGCTCCGACAATTACACGCAATTCTCTTCCGGCCTGAATAGCATATGTTTTCATTACACCCGGATATTGCAATGCCAATGACTCCAGTTCTTTCAGACGTTTAATATATGATTCGACGACTTCTCTGCGGGCGCCTGGACGTGCCCCTGAAATTGCATCACATACCTGGACAATCGGTGCGATCAG
>JBGOXH010000127.1:0-7905 GCA_041479075.1 Bacteroidia bacterium
ATTATAATTTATCTCCTTCCCTTTTGAGCCGGCAGATGTGAATCCAAGCGGACTTACAGAACTTATGAAGAAGTCGCCATAGAATTTCTCCGGACCGCCATACTGGTCAATCATTTTATAAATGAATACTGAAGATGTTTCGAAGGACTTTAATCCGGGTATAGTAATACCGCATTTTTCTTTTAATCTTACTGTATCGGTGAAGGGTATACCGGTTACACCGGCGCCAAACCTGCCGGGATTAATTCCAAGGATTAAATGCCTTTTTTTATTGTCGTTGTAATATTTCCGATAAAATTGAGAGACTGCAGAAAGAACTTCCGGTTTTTTGAATGGCTTCATTAATGAGATGCCCTTCGGCAATGACCCATTAAAATCGAGCTCCATGCAAAAAGAAATTATCTTTTCTGCAAAGATGTTCATTACAAAATGCTGAAAATGTAATTTTTATAAAATCAGGAAATAAAGCTGAAAACTGAGCTGATTTTTATTCTTCTTAATTCTTCACACAGCGTACCGAATATTTGTTCGATTTCTCTGCACCGTGTATGTCAGCCATATCCTCTGCTCTTGAAATGTCAATTACAGGTTTATCGTTTATAATCAGGTAGCTGAAAAATTCTGCATTGTCTGAATCATATTCTGTAGAGGTCCAGTAGTAGCCACTCTCGTCCATTTCTGTAAAAGTTCCCTCATAATCCTGCATTCCTGCCAGCTGAATCTCAAAAGAAACCGGTCCGGATTTTGTTTTTCCCCATGCATCATCTCTTTCAAAATTGTTAATCAGGGATCTGAATTCTGATCCGGAAGGCAGATGCCATCCGTCAGGACATGCCTTAGTAGCCATTTTCCAGTCATAAAGTACACCATAAGCGGCTTCATTGTTCGGATTGTTGTCAAAATAAAAGGCACCGCTTCCTTCTGCTTTGAATTTAAGATTTTCTGCCATCCAGGTTCTGTCCTCTATTATAATTGTCCTGTAAACATTCCCATCCCTGGGATCGGTGAATTTATTCTGTGCTGAAATATTCAGAAAAAGTATTGAAACGACTAAAACTAACAGTATCTTCTTCATCTCTATATTTTCTTTTATTAAAAATTAGCCTTTTAAAATTCCTGCAAAAATAAATATTCTGGTATAAATAACGTGTAATTAAATGAATTGTTATAAACCTTTTAAATAAAATACCAACTCTAAATTCATTTTATTGACTAATAGCTACAAATTCAAGAGATTAATTAAATATTTAAAGGAAAAATATTTGTAAATTTGTAGAATAGCGGTTCAAATAGAAATATATTAATTATTTGGCTTATCATATTCTGAAAAAAGGTACGTTTTTTGATAAATTGTTAGGAAAAGATATTATTTGATTGATTTAATTTAAATTACCATGAAATCACTTTTTATTAGTTTGGCCTGCCTGTTCGTTTTCCTGGGGACTTCTTTTAGCCAGGATAATTTTAAAGTCATTAAAGTGAACGGATCTATACTTTTAAGGGCAAAGAATGTTTCTCTTCAGACCGGTACTGTTTTTTCAGAGAAAGAAGACTTGCTTTTCAGAACTGAAGATGCTACAGCCGCTGTTATAAATTCCCAGAAAGGAAGATTAATTCTCACGGCGAATAACCATGATCTTTCGAAGATCCAGGCAAATTATCTTCCTGCAATGTATAATGTCAGCACAAGAGGAGGATCATTATCCAATATTGTTGATTTGCAAAATCATTTCTCAGGAAAATATGTCGTTCTCGATAAGCAAAAAATAGTTATGGATACGGAAGCATTCCCAATGAATTCTGATCAATATTTTTACCTGAAATACACTTATAAAGGTGAAGAAATACCTAAAAAGCTGGATTTTTCAGGCGATACTCTGATAATTGACAAGAAAAATCTCTATACTGTTGACGAACAACCTATTCCCAGGCCTGATAATACTATAATAAAGTTATTTTATCTGAATGGAAATAAATCATTACAGATAAGTGAATTCAATCTTATCTTTCCGGATACAAAACAATTGAAAGAAGAGGTTAAGATCATTCTTGATACAATGAAAAATCTTCCACCTAAAGACCAGGTTGGCGAGGTAACAGCTTATATTTATGATCAGTACGGTAAAATTCAAAGGGATAATCTTATAGCCTGGATGAAGGCTAACCTTGGTTTCCAGATTAAATAATTTCAGGATATTTTATTCCTACTGACTATTCAGATAGTATCTCTACTTTTGTATCTTTACATACCAGATAATAGCATATTGACTATTAGCTGGAATTATGAAATATCTTTCAGGTTTATTCTTTTTTACATTTTCCCTGTGTGCCACAGGAAGAGCACAGGAAGTGGTTTACCCTGTAACTAATTATACCACAAAAGACTACGGCCTTGATTTTAATTCTCAAAAATGGTCAGTAGTCCAGGATAACCGGGGAATAATTTATATTGGAACTGCAAATAACCTGCTTGAATTTGATGGACATTCCTGGAATTCTTCTCCTATTAATAAAATGGCTTACATCCTTTCTCTGGCCACAGATGCTTCAGGAATCTTGTATGCCGGTTCTCAGAATGAATTTGGTTATTTTGCTCCCGACCAGAAAACAGGATTAAAATATTACTCGCTTTCTGATTCCCTTGATATAAATGATACTGAATTCTCCAACATTCGTTATGTAAATGTTTTTTCAGGAGGAGTAGCTTTCCAGGCTGAAGAAAAGCTTTTTATATATACAAATGGGAAAATAAATGTTATTAATCCGGTAACAAAATTTCACACATCTTTTGTTGTAAATGATTTATTGTATGTAAGACAGAAGGAGGTTGGCCTGATGGTATGGAAAGATGGCAAGTTGAATAAAATCGAAGGAAGCGAAATATTCAAAGCAACAGGCATCTTCCTGATGCTCCCCTTTGGCCCAGGCGGCAGGAAAATACTTATAGGTACACAAGAAATAGGATTTTGGATTTTCGTCCCTTCTTCTGAAAATAAATTCCGCCCTTTTATTCTTAAAAAACAAACACTCATTAATAATGCAGAAATATCAGGAGGTGTATTAATGTCTGATGGTTTGATTGGTCTCAGTACACTACGTAACGGAATTATTTTGATTAACACAAACGGGGAAATAGTAACAATAATAAATAAGGAAACTGGCCTTCTGGATAATGATGTTAAGCAAGTAATTACAGATAAGAATAAAAATCTCTGGCTTGCACTTCAAAACGGTATCAGTACAATTGAATACAGCTCACCAATCTCATTTTATACTGAAAAATCCGGAATTGAAGGATCGGTGCAATGTGTTATCAGACATAAAGGTCTATTATATGTTGGAACTAGTACAGGACTTTATGTTCAGAATAACAAATCTGAACGAGGAACTCAATTTATTACAGCTTTTAATATTTCATCTACTGTATGGAGTCTGATTGAAGTTGATGGCAGGCTACTTGCTGGAACTGATGTTGGTATATTTGAAATTAATGGCACCAATATTGAAAAAATCAGCACCGAAAGATCGTCAACACTATATTACTCTCCCACTATGAAGTTGCTTTTATCTGGAGCTTCTGGTATATCTGTTTTTCAGAAAAGCAGTATTTTCAGAAAAATCAACCTTTTTGAAGAAATCAAATCAGATATTTTTTCAATAACTGGAATTGAACCGGAGAATTCTGATTCATGTGTGATATGGGCTGGTTCAAGAGCTGACGGTATTGCAACAAGGTTAGTTATTCATAAAGACCTGCGAAAAACTATTGATCAATATATTGGTATTTCTGATGGTCTGGTAGACGGTCCTGTCTACCCATTTAAATATAAAGATGAAATAATTTTCGGTACCAGTAAGGGCTTTCGCAAATTCAAACATGAAAGTGAAGTTTTAAAAGATCTTCCCGATTCACTAAAAAACGATCCTATCTGGCGGAAAGGAATGTTTTATTCATATCTTGTTACAAGAGATACTATAGGAAATTCCGTCTCCTGCTTTATTGACTCTCCTGATAGAGTATGGATATGTGCCGATAATCACTTGGGTTACATCAATAAAAATGATACGGATAATTTTATCAACGCACCCTTCAGAGGTATTGATGCTAAAATTAATTCAATATATCCTGAGAAAAATGGCATTTGCTGGTTCGCAACAACTGAAGGACTCATCCGCTATGATCTGAACTCCGGCAAGGATTATTCAGCTGATTTTTTATCCTTAATCAGGAAAGTGACTACCTTACGTACTGATTCAATCCTTTTTGCCGGGACGAATTTTACAAAAGATTCTGACGAGATTAAAATAACAACATCTCAATCTGATTTATTCAAGCCTGTACTGGCTTACCGGAATAACTCTTTAAGATTTGATTTTGCTGCTCCATTTTATGAATATCCCGATAAGATGTTTTTCCAGTGTCGGCTTGAAGGATTTGACACAACCTGGACAAGCCTGGGTCATAGTTTTTACCAGCAATATACTAACCTGCATGAGGGAAATTATACTTTTCGCGTCAGAGCTCAAAATGTTTATGGACATAATTCCGATGAGGCTCTCTATAGCTTTACAGTCCTGCCGCCATGGTACAGGTCGTGGACGGCATTTATTATCTATGGCATATTATCACTGTTGACTATCTGGATTTCTGCAAGATTATATTCACTCCGCCTTAAACGCGAAAATATACGGCTGGAGGGAATTGTTAGAGATAGAACTGCAGAAGTTGTCCGACAAAGAGATGTCCTTGAACATCAGAATAAAGAAATTGAGGACAGTATCCGTTATGCAAGCAGGATACAAAATGCAGTATTGCCTGCAGATCACGACTTTACCGGATTGATTCCGGAAAGTTTTGTTTTTTTCAAACCTCTTGAGATAGTGAGCGGTGATTTTTATTGGATCAGTCAGGTGGAAAGTAAATTGATCATTTCAGCTGCCGACTGCACTGGTCATGGTGTTCCCGGTGCATTTATGAGCATGCTGGGTGTGGCATTCCTGAATGAAATTGTGAACAAGGATCATGTTACCCGTCCAGATCTTATTCTTAACAAATTAAGGGATAAAGTCATCGAGGCGCTTCAGCAACAGGGAAAATCAGGTGAAGCTAAAGATGGGATGGATATAGTTGTGGTATGCATTGATGAACAAACCAAAAAGTTAAGCTATGCCGGAGCATATAATCCTTTGATTATGATCAGAAATGGAGAATTGTCGGAAATATCTGCTGATAAGATGCCAATAGCTATTTACGATAATATGAAAGAATTTACCATGCATGAGATTTCAATAGCTACGGGCGATTTGTTTTATTTCTACTCAGATGGCTATGAAGATCAGTTCGGAGGTCCAAATGGTAAGAAATTAAAATCAAAACGGTTTAAACAGCTTCTCCTGGATAATTATGACAAACCATTGAATGATCAGAAATTGATCCTTGAGAAATCATTTGAAGAGTGGAAAGGTAATCTGAACCAAGTAGATGATATTGTAGTTATCGGAGTCAAAGTATGAAATTGTCATGCAAGTCTTGCGGTCCTGCGGTCTTGCAAGTAGTTTTACTTTTTTGCCTTCCCCTGTAAGGATACTTCCTGTAAATATATAAATTTGTGCGCTTTATTAACCGGAGTTTTTTTCAATGGCAGACGACAAATTAATTAAACCGTACGGCGATAAGCAGATGTCTTTCGATAAGCGCTACCTGGAAATGGCTCTGATATGGGCTCGGAATTCGTATTGCATCCGCCGCCAAGTCGGTGCATTGATAGTAAAAGGAAAAATGATTATTTCCGATGGCTATAACGGGACTCCAGCCGGCTTTGAAAATGTATGCGAAGATGAGAACAACATTACAAAACCGTATGTTCTTCATGCTGAAGCCAATGCAATTACTAAAATGGCCAAATCAAATAATTCAAGCGAGGATTCAACACTTTATGTTACTACATCTCCATGTATGGAATGTGCAAAGCTTATTATTCAGTCAGGAATTAAAAGAGTCGTTTATTGCAACAGGTATCGTATTACTGATGGACTTGATCTGCTGAAACGTGCCGGAATAAAGCTGGTATATATTGATCCGGAAAATGACATCTATGAACAACAATAATTCAAAAAGGAGTGTTTTTCTTCCATTACTCCTTGCATTATCAACAGTCTTTGGTATTCTGATCGGGATTTATCTTCCAAGGCAGAATGATAATTGGCAGCATTCAGGCCTGAGATTAAAAAATGATAAGATCAACAACGCTCTTAACATAATCGAATCAGATTATGTTGATAAGGTTGACCGCAATGAGCTTGTCGAAACAGCTATTCCGGCTATTCTTAAAAAGCTTGATCCTCATTCGTTATATATACCTGCGAAAAATCTTACCCGCGCAAATGAGTCTCTTCTGGGTAACTTTGAAGGAATTGGTATTTCATTCAATATGCTTACTGATACTATACTGGTAATCAGCACAATACCAGGTGGCCCGTCAGAAAAGCTCGGCCTTATGGCTGGCGATAAGATCCTTTACGTTAATGATTCACTTGTCGCAGGGAAAGGAATAAGCGATGAAAAAATTGTGGAAATGCTCAAGGGTCCCAGGGGAACAATTGTAAAGGTAAAAATCCTTCGCAAAGGACATAAAGAGCTTCTGTCATTCGATATTACACGTGATAAGATACCCATTTACAGCGTGGATGTTGCTTATATGATCAACGATAATACAGGGTTTATCAGAATTAACAATTTTGCCGAGACAACCTTTGATGAGTTTATGAATGGACTCAGGGAACTTAAAGGTCAGGGCATGACAAAACTTATTATCGACCTGAGGGGAAATTCCGGAGGAGTTATGGAAACTGCGACCCAGATTGCTAACCAGTTCCTTAAAAAGGGACAATTGATTGTTTATACAAAAGGTCGTACTCAAACTCGTTACGATTTCATTGCTACCGGAAAAGGGGAATTTGAAACCGGTGATCTTGCAATACTCATTGATGAATGGAGCGCTTCAGCAAGTGAAATTCTGGCTGGCGCCATCCAGGATAATGACCGTGGAACAATCATCGGCAGGCTATCATTTGGTAAGGGATTAGTCCAGGAACAAGTTAAATTCCCTGATGGTTCCGGAATGCGACTTACTGTTGCACGTTATTATACTCCAACCGGAAGATCTATCCAGAGACCTTATAATAAAGGATTTGAAGAATATTATAATGATTTTAATATCAGAATTAACAGACGCGAGTACGAGAATTCTGACAGCATCCATTTTGCTGATTCGCTTAAATTCATAACACCCGGAGGAAGAACTGTATATGGTGGCGGTGGAATAATGCCCGATAAATTTGTACCTGTTGATACTTCAGGGATTTCAGCTTATTTTCTGAAAGTGAGGCCTTTAATTTACCAGTTTGCATTAAAATATACAGAAAATAACCGTGAAATTCTGAAAAAATTCACTGAATCGGGGGAACTTGAAAATTATCTTAATAAGCAGGGACTTCTTGATCAGTTTATCCGTTATGCTTCCGACAATAAAATTAAAACGGATCCTGAGGGATTAAAAATTTCAGCTGATATCATTCATGTTCAGTTAAAAGCATATATCGCCCGTAATATTTTGGACAACAAGGGATTTTATCCTGTTTGGGAACAGATTGACACTACCCTTAAATATGCAATTGAGTATTTGAAGAAGTAAGGAGAATTCATGTACTCACCCCCTTGTATTCCCCCTCTCTACTTCGTAGAGGGGGAATCGTTTAATATACAGTACATTAAGCCCCCTCTTTGCAAAGCAGAGAGGGGTCCCGATAGCTATCGGGAGGGGGTGAGTTCATTAGATTAAAAAAATAGCCTATCTTTACATACTTTCAGTAAATGGGGTTAACTGAATAATTTTATCATTAAGC
>JBGOXH010000047.1:0-14242 GCA_041479075.1 Bacteroidia bacterium
AATCCTGCCCACCGATTTCGAATATTGTATCAACGGTTGGATCATAATCAATTGCTGCTGTGGCCTGTGCCGTTATCTCATTCTGTATTGTATCAGCCCCGATAAAATCACCGGTGAGATAGCGACCTGATCCTGTTGTTCCGGCACCTATAACCTCCACATTTTCACCCACTTCATCGTAAATCTCGGTTAACCCTTTTTGTATCGCTTCGAGCGGTTTACCAGCAGTGGGAAGGTAACGTCTTGAAATTACATTATGATCTTTATCGATCAGAACAACGTTAGTGCTTAATGATCCCACATCAACACCAAGGTAAACAAGGACTTTTACCTTTCCTTCACTTTTAAAATTTACCTCTTTATTATAGAGAGCCTCAGATTCCTTTAATTTTGGCAGGCTTGCAAAAGTTGAGTTGCTTTCAGTAAGATATTTTTCAAGCTTTTGCAGGCCATGAAAATGGTCCATCTCAAGATTGTTGGAATGGGCATACATAACAGCACCGATAGCTCCCATGGATGCATGATAGCGCGGAATAATCAATTCATTCTCATTAAGATTCATTACTTCCCTGAAAGCCTTGACCATACCTATATTGGCTGCAACACCTCCTGAGAAAATAACAGGCTTTTTGATCTCTTTGCTTTTTGCGACATTGCTTCGGAAATTTCTGGCAAGGGCAAAACATAATCCGGCGACAATGTCATGTAACGGGGTAGCAATCTGCTGATGGTGGATCATGTCACTTTTTGCAAAAACACTGCATCGGCCTGCAATTCTGGGCGGATCGATCGATTTAAGCGACAACTCTCCGAACTCTTTTTCAATCGGAACACCTATCCTTCTTGCTTGCTGGTCAAGGAAAGAACCTGTACCTGCAGCACAGATGCTGTTCATCTCAAAGTCAACAAGTCGTGATTTTCCAGTAGCCGGATCTTTTTCCAGCAATATCAGCTTGGAATCCTCGCCGCCGATCTCGATAACCGTTCTTGCATCTGGAAACAACATCCCTGAAGATGTTGCCTGAGCGATAATTTCATTTACAAAAAGTCCTCCGATGAGATTGACAGCCAGCTTCCCTCCTGTACCGGTAACGGCTAATACTTTAATATTATCTCCTGGATGTTCCTTCAGAATTTTGGTGAGTCTTTCATAAAGTATATGAAAAGGTTTCCCGTGAATATAATCATAATAGTCCTCAATGACATTATAGTCGCCATCTAAAAGAACAGTATTAAGAGAAACAGAACCAATATCCAATCCAAGAAAATAATTTAGCTTCTCAATATTGTCATGATCAGGATTATTAACCATATCAGAAGATTTTTGCCGGCAAGAAATTAACCTCAGGTTTTTAAGACGGCAAAGTTAATGTAATTTTATAGGAAATCAATTTAAACCATGTGTTAATGATACTATCATATTTCATAAAAACATTACGCCTTACACCTCTACGTCTTTGAACCTTTATTACACCCACTCTTCCTTCAGCACACTGCCGGATATCCCTACAATCATCTGTTTCACAGGCACCTTTCTGGATGCTTTTGCCAGTGCAGCTTTCACCATTTGAAGCAATCCTCCGCAGCAGGGCACTTCCATCATCATCACCATAATGGTATTTACCTTTGCAATATCAATCATCGCTGTCAGTTTTTCAACATAAGTGTCGGTGCCATGGTCAAGTTTTGGACAAGCAATAGCTAATGACTTGCCTTTAAGGTGCCTGCTATGGAAATTCCCCATAGAAAATGCCACACAGTCTGCTGCAAGCAAAAGATCAGCACCTCTGAAGTACGGAGCATTCGGATTTAACAGGTGCATTTGTACAGGCCATTGTCTTAACTCAGATGGCTGATCAGTTGTAACAGTATGATTATCTGATTTATCAGGTTTTTCAATCACCATAGCTCCCGAACCGGGACATCCACCTTCACTTCTTTTTATATTGCCATGATCATGAACCTCATGCATAACATCTTCTAAAGAAAAATTCAATTTATTACGATTTTCTCTGAGCCAGGTAACCCCTTCCTGCAGGAACCCGGTTTCACCATGATCCTTAAGGTGTTTAAGATGTGCAACAATGGTATTCTTACCTTTATTTATCATTTGTTCCAGTACTTTTATTTCATTATATGGCTCGGCCTCTCTGGTTTCGATTGTTATAGCGCCTTCCGGACAATGTCCGATACATGCTCCAAGTCCGTCGCACATAAGCTCGCTGACAAGCCTTACCTTGCCATCAATAACCTGGAGAGCCCCTTCATGACAATTTGGGACACACAATCCGCATCCGTTACATTTCTCTTCATCAATTTTTAAAATATCTCTTTTCATATCATCAATTATTAATTATTTCTGATACAAATTTGAGATTACTCCAGGGAATAAATTGTAACATATGTTACAAAATAGGATTTTTTTTGATTTTTTTTACTCCTTAATATTCATGAACCCTCTTGAGCTAAAAAATTAAAGCATAGCACATTAGCCCCTCTCCCCTGGGAGAGGGGATGGGGAGAGGGTTGTTGGTCTTTTTAGAAAATGAAGAGATTATTAAGAATATGTAAATTAAAATTTCAAGGAAGTATCATTTGCCATATTGATAAGTGACACATAGATCATTTTAGCCACATCTTCCATTATATCAATAGTAACTGCATCAGGATCATCACCCGGGAGATGATAATAGACTTTCTTGTAACCTCCTGTCGTACCGACCGACATTGTCCTGTAACCTGTTGAACTGAAATTATAAGAGTCGCTTCGAGGGCGGCCATAGAACCCCGCAGGTTCAGGTGCAGAACCCTGAAAAGGGCAGTGAATATATTTCGAATTAGCCTCTTCAAAAAATGAGAGCAGATTTTTGTATGGACTTAAACCATTTACAGATAGCCCTGTACCATTGCCGACCATATCAAGATTAATAAATACAATTGTTTTTTCTTTTGGAAAAACAGGTTTCTGAACAAATATTTTACTGCCAACAAGGCCGTTCTCTTCACCACCAAAGAAAAGGAACATAACAGATCTTTTCAGTTGAATTCCTGAACCTGCAATAGCTTCTGCAGCTCCCATTATATCAACAACTCCGCTTGCATTGTCAAGAGCTCCGTTTACAGCTTTACCGGCTTTTCCCACTGCATCGAGATGTCCGCCAATTATAATTACTTTATTTTTTAATACCGGATCTTTTCCTTCAATCATTCCAATAACATTACACCCTTTTCCTTCAGGGTGTCTGGTGGTATTAGCCATGATAGTCATGATTTTGCCCGTATTAAAAGATGCCGCTTTGAAACTCTTCATGATGCTGTCTGTCAATTCTTTATTTGAGGTTTTTAGTCCGGCAAAAATATCGGCAAGCGGTTCAGGTCCGATACCGCAGACTATTATTGAAGCATCATACGAAATATTTGGATTTGCCCCTATACCATCAATATAAAGAAAACCTGCTGCACCATGTTTAACGGCATTTTCAAGCTTATACTGATGGTAGCAATATTTTACCCATTTTTTATATTCAGGGTCCCTCGGATTCGTATATGGAGCATCACGATTAACCAAAACAATTTTCCCTTTCACGTTAATTCCCTGATAATCATCATAATTCAATTCCGGTGCTGTTATACCATAACCCACAAATACAACTTCAGCCGTAACTTTTCCACTACCAGAATTCATGCCCGGATAATAATCATCGGGATAATTATACTTTTTAATGATCGCAGCTCCATTTGGCTGATTAATCTTTAGAGAGAGGCTGCCAATATCATTTATCACAGTATAAGGTTGATCGAACCATTGATAATAACTTCCATTGTCGCCTGCAGGTTGTATTCCCCATTCTTTAAGTTTTGAGGCAACCCATTCAGCAGCAGCGATAAATTCAGGAGTTCCGGTAAGTCTGCCGTTAAATTCCGGTGAACAGAGCTTTTCCATCCATGTCATCATCTCTTCGCTTGTTATTTTATGGAATTGCGTAACGAGCTTCTTTTCGAAATCATCCTGGGCAAAAACATTATAAAATGTCGGTATCAGGAATATAAACAGGATGTATTTGAGTCTTTTCATTTAATTTTGAATTAAACGGCACTAAATTATAAAAAGTATGGATTATTCACTTCTCCTTAAAGCTCCTCTTTTCAAAAGGCTTTCGTTTGAAGAGATTGATAAATTACTTTCAGTTGTATCTTATAGGATCAGAAAATTCAAGGCTGGATCCCTTATTGCCCAAAGCGGAGAAATTGTTGATTCACTGATGATTGTTATTACCGGGATTGTAAAAGGTGAAATGGTGGATTATACCGGAAGGATAATCAAAATAGAGGACATCCCTGCTCCGGGAGCACTGGCATCTGCATTTATGTTCGGGAACAGGAACAGATTTCCTGTAAATGTGATTGCAGTTTCAACAGTCGAATTATTGATTATCGAAAAATCTGAATTTCTTAAATTGCTTATGAAGAATGATAAAATCCTCATCAACTTTCTGGATATGATTTCGAACAGGTCCCAATTTCTGTCAGAGAAAATAAAATTCCTGAATTTTAAAACGATAAAAGGGAAGCTTGCTCAGTTTATTCTGCAGAGAGCTGGTGAAAATAAATCAGAAATTGTTCTGGATATGACTCAAAATGATCTTGCCGATTTCTTTGGTGTTGCCAGACCATCGGTCGCAAGAGCGCTTGGCGATATGGAAGAGGAGGGTCTGATAGAGGCAAAAGCGAAAAGTGTCAAAATACTTGATAAAAAACAACTGGGACTTTTAATGAGCGAATAATCAGGATTACCATTCTTCAATTAAGTTTTAGGAAGGCTCTTCCGGCAATGCGATTGAGAAGCAGGATCCTTCGCCTTCTTTGCTTTCGACACTGATAGTTCCTTTGTTGATCAAAACCAGCTCATAGCAAAGCTTCAGACCCAGCCCTGTACCTTTCTCATCCTCAGTACCAGGGGTGCTTGACATTTCAGTTGAAGTAAAGAGATACTTCTGTCTGATGGCAGGAATCCCTACTCCATTATCGCATATTTTTAAGAGCAGATGACCTTCCTTTGCGATTTTATCTTTAAGCAGAATGCTAATCCTTCCGCCACGTGGAGTATATTTAACCGCATTTGATAGCAAATTCCTTATAATGATATCCATGAGATCTTTATCAAAATATGCAATTGAGCTGCCAACCTGTGTAAAATTCATGGCAATCTCTTTTTTATCAGAAGTCTCTTTGAAGATGCTCAGGTTAGTAAGGATTATATCAGCAAGATTGCGTTTTTCAGGCGAATATTTTATTTTATCCTCCTGTCCTCTGCCCCATACAAGCATATTCTCCAGAAGAGAAATGACAAGCTGGGCGTATTGAATGCTCGAGTTGGCGAAGGTGTCATACTTCTCCTTATACTCTTTTTCTTTAAGTAAATTAAGCATGTAAAGAATATTGACTACAGGGCTCCTGAGATCATGTGCAATCACTGAGAATATCTTGTTCTTAAGTTGAATAGTCTCCGATAACTGTTTGTTCTGCAATGTTATCCTGCTGCTCTGTTTTTCAATCTCAATATTCCTGGTTTTAAGCTCCTGTGTCCTTTCATTTACAATGTGTTCAAGGTTGCGGTTCATAAATTCAAGCTCATTCTGAAGCTTCTCCTTCTCGTAAAATGCTGTGACCAGTTTGTAAATCAGAAGAGCAGCCTGGATAAGAATAAAGAATATAACGGTATAAGTAAGGACATATACTGAAGTACTTTCTGATTTGCCTAGTGAGACTCTTATATCATGGATCCCCCCTGCAACGAGCAGAATAAAAGCTAACAAATAGACAATATCGAGCCAGTTCTTTTTCAGAATACCAGTGATACTTTTAATAATGGCGAATGTCATCAAAATGATCATCGTAGGATATACTGCCAGAGTTGCATAGCTGAAGATCTTTACCGGCAGGAATAATGTAAGTACAAATGCCGTTGAAAAAAATATTGTAGTGACAATTGAGAAAATTTTAAAATATTTTGAAGGATAAAGAATTGTCGCAAACCATAACCATCCAACAATGATAAAATAGAGCCCGAGATACTCAAATCTTACTATCCATGTCCAGCTTATATTGAAGAAGTTGCTAATAAGGAAGTGCGATGTAAAAAGAGGCCTGAAAGCAAGGCCGATGATAGCCATGCTGAAAAAGAGCATAACCTTCTCTTTGGGATATATAATGAAAAAGAAGAGAAAGAAAAGGGAAAATCCTAAAAGCAGGCTGATTGTTGCCCAGTCCCCTGCCCAGTTGTTTGCAAGCTGCCTGTTTACTTCACTGAAGGTCCCGATTTTCATTGGCAGCCAGAAGCCACCCCGCCGGTGAGAAAAATTTGCAACATTTATTACAATTTTCAATGTGTCTGAATCAGGTACATACCTGAAAAAATTTCTCCTGTACTCCGGTGTAGTTTCTTCTTCCGACTTGCCAGGCATCCCATTATCTGCAAAAAGCCTGTCACCGATATACATATCGTAGGAGGAATCAAAGACCGGAAGATCAAACCCCAGTGCCTTCCTGAAGCCGGGAGGAAGTATTACCTTTAAACGATAAGTAGCATAACCCTCTTTTTTTGTCTTAACACTTTCACTGGGATAATCTGTCCAATACGATGGTACATTTCCATAATAAGTGGGCTGAATTCTTCCTGTTTTAAAATCGTTGGGACGAAGCATCCTGCTCCAGTAGAATTCCCATTCCCCGTTTAGCTTTAAAATAAAATGATCCCTGTCCTGAATCTGACTGAGATCAATCACTCCTTTAACAGCTCTTGGTTCAGGTTCATTTGCGGACAGACCGGAAACAATAGTAAGAAAAACTAAACAAAGGGAGAATTTTCTAATCATTGCTCAATAAATGAGGGCTATAGATGTAAAGATAAATATTTTCAGATAAATACTACCCCCTGATGTTCCTGGCTAAAAAAAGGAAAGACACCGGGCGGTGTTTTCCTTGAATAACTATAAACCTGATCGTAGAATTGGCCGAAGGGCCAGGGTGAGACCTGTAAAACTGTATTATAGACGATCAAATTCTGAATTTGTTGCAGATATTTGAGTTAATGTATTGTTAATCATTTGTTAAATTTAAATATATATCTGATAATCAGCCTTATATGGATCATTCCTATGAAAAAGCTTACACTGCCGGAATCTGTCTCCGAAAATGAAAAGAGAGAAAGCAACCAGTATTTTTTTATTTCAGCCTCAGAACTAATGAATCGACGGTATAAGAAGCAAATATTCCCAGTCCGTCATTTACATTTGAATAGACCCGCGAAATTTCTCCAAAAAAATTACCGCTGATATATTCATACAACGTTTTGTGATATTTGTAATAATCCCTGTCAGTATTTAATAGATAAAAAGTAAGAAATGTTGAGTCACTGTTTACAGGATCATCTACGGTTACTGAATTGACGAAAATCCTTTCACCATCTTTTTCCTGGTCAGTGAACAATTCGAATTTTGTCCCTAATATTCTGAGAATTGAAGGATTATAGAAATAGGAAGAATCATAATCCCTCTCTTTGCAAATAAACCTGAAATAGTTATTCTCACCCGGCGAATCAGTAAGATATATTTCAGATTTAATCTGGTAAAAATTTTCTGGATTTGCATTACCAAAATCTGGCTCAAATATATGCTCTCTTGTTGTATCCGCTTCTAAACTGAAATTCCGTGCATAAGGTACTGTGCATGACGCTTCAGCCGAAAGTCCTTTATCGCTTCTGACCTTCAAAGTATATGTTTTTCCCTCTTCCACAGGCATATCTTCCGGCCTGAAAATAAAGCCGCCTTCAACAGGCGTCAGATTTATCTCGTTATTCCCGTTCGAGATTGTTGCACTTAAGGTGCCCAGCATTTCTGCAGTATCAAGTTCGTCATAGATATTATTATTTGAAGAAACCAAAATTGAAGAAACAGTATCGGAAGGAGAAATAAATCCGGTGATAACCAGCTTTTGCTGAAAATCCGGAGCCTTGATATTCTCAACATTTTTTACACAGGCGGTAACCATAATTGAACATGCAAATAATATCCAGAATAATTTGTTTCTCATACTTCCGGTTTAAAATTTAAAGGAATAGGTGACAGAAGGAATTATTGGAAACAGACTGACCTGCTTAAGTTGTGATTGATGTTTACCATTATTATAGGAGTCATCATTATAATAGAAGAATGGATTCTTTCTGTTATAGGCATTATATATGGTAACCTCCCATGTACGCTCTCCCCATTTCTTTTTTTTATGAAACTGAATACCCAGGTCAAGCCTGTGATAGGCTTTCATCCGGAAGTTGTTCTTCTCACCAAATTCTTCCACCCATTTTGAAATAAGCATTCCCGGATATTCCCGGCTATATTGATAATAAGATTCATTGGTACCTGCATAATTGTGCTGCTCAGACCAGTATTCTGATATTGGTAATGTTATGGCGTTCCCAGTACCATAAACCCATGTCGCTGAAATAACAATATGATTATTAGGCTTGTAAATTGCCACAATTGATATATCATGACGCCGATCATAACGGGCAAAGAATTTCTGTCCATAATTGAGAGAATCGAATTGCATAAGCGTCCACGAGAGAGTATATCCGATCCATCCGCTTAATTTTCCTTCTTTTTTCTGAAGAAGAAATTCAAATCCGTACGACCAGGCTCTTCCAGCTGTTATGTTATCTTCCCATGTTCTTGATTCAGCACCAGCTTCATCCAGATCCATAAATGTCGCACCTTCCTTATAGCTGATGACATTTTTCATAGTCTTGTAATAGCTTTCAAATGAAAAAGAGAAGTTATTCTTGTCAAAGTCCTTAACAAATCCGATAGCAATCTGCATTGAATGTTGCGGTTTTACCTTGTCTGTAGTCGGTACCCAAAGGTCAGTCGGAAGACTTACTCCTGTGTTTGAAAGCAAATGAATATACTGATTCATTAATGCAAATGAACCTTTTACAGCGATATCATTTTTAATCCTCCAGGCTAACAATACCCTTGGTTCGAAATAATGATATTGATTTTTTGTTGCAATGAAGTGACTGAACCTCAACCCGTAGTTTATTTTCAATTTTTGGAAGGGTATCCATACATCTTCAGCATATATCCCTGATTCTATGCCATTTATATATTGTTTATGGTTTGTATTAATGTTATTTTGAACATCCACCTCAATAAAAGCATGTGGATTAAAATGATGATAGATACCTAAAACCCCAAATCTGATAGAATGCGCAGGATTTGGAAGATAATCAATATCATATTTCAAAGAATAATCTCTGATGCCGGAGTAATATTCAGCGTTATAACTGATTCCATTCACGGCATCGTCCAGTTTATCATAGATTCCAAATGAATAGTTGCTGAATACAAGCGATGTATTTGAGAATATTTTGCTGTTAAACAGATGATTCCATCTTAATGTACCGGTAGCATTTCCCCAGAGAAATCCTGCCTTTTCTTCATAACCACCCTTTTTTAGTTTATTGTAAAATTTGTCTTTCCCGAAATATCCGCTCAGGTAGAGCTTGTTCTTTCTTCCGAAATCATAATTTGCTTTTGCATTGAGATCATAAAAATAGTATCCGCTCTTTTCTTCTTTTTGAAACAGACTTAAAAGGAGGTCTGCATAAGTTCTTCTTCCCGATATGAGTATTGATGATTTATTTTTTTTCAATGGTCCTTCAAGAGTGAGCCGTGATGAAATGAGCCCTATACCTCCTTCACCATGCCATGATTCCTTATTTCCTTCCTTCATAATCATCTCCAGCACTGCGGATAAACGGCCTCCATACCTCGCCGGAAATCCACCTTTGGTAAGCTCAACACTTTTAAGTGCATCACCATTAAAAAGTGAAAAAAATCCAAAAAGATGGGATGCGTTGTAAACAATTGCATCATCAAGAATGACAAGATTCTGGTCAGGTCCACCACCGCGGACATACAAACCGCTGTTTCCTTCTGACCCTTTTTGAACCCCGGGCATCAGCTGCAGGACTTTAAATACATCCTTTTCTCCTAAAAGTGAGGGTACATTTTTAATCTGAGCTACAGGAATGCTTACAGTGCTCATCCTGACTGATTCACTTAACCGCTCTTTGCGTTCAGCAATGATTTTTACCTCATCCAGGACAATATCCGACTTAAGATCAATATTAAGTTCAACGTTATTATGGAGACTTATCTTCCTTATTTCAGGAGTGAAACCGACATATGAAACAATAAGTTCAATTGAATCAGCTTCAGGTAAAGTGAGTGAGAAAAAGCCATAACTATTTGTAATAGTGCCGGTTTTATGATCGGAAAGAAATATATTGACACCAACGAGAAGTTCCGCGCTTCCCGCTTCTTTGACATAACCGCTGATTGTATAACGATCTCGCTGCTGACCGGTTAAATCGATAAAAGTGCTTGTCAGTAATGAAATAAGGAATATCGATTTCATAATCTTATTCCTTAAAATTCTTTCAGGTTTTGATTGAAAGGTCATTTGTTCTATAACTACAGGTGCTACAATATAGAAATAATAATTAACTTGCATCGGATTTAGAATTATGATTTTAAAGCTTAAATATAGTTTCATGATGCAGCGCCTTGGCCGTCGTCTCTATTGCTGCCTGATGTTCTATTCCCTCTGATTTGCATTCAGAATCCGGTTTCCCGGAAACTGTCCCTTTTCCTGCTTTCACTTTCTCCTTTTACCTTTTTACTTTTTACTTTAGTTATGAAAGGTCTCATTTTCAGCGTTAAACGATATTCGATCCATGACGGGCCGGGAATCAGGGTGACATTCTTTATGAAAGGATGTCCTCTCTCTTGCTGGTGGTGTCATAATCCGGAAGGACTGAATCCGCAGCCTGAAATTGTCGAAATGACAGAAAAAGTTGGAGATAAGGAGTTTATTAAAAAAGAGAAGGCTGGAAGCTATTATTCAGTAAATGAAATAATTGACATACTTGAAAAGGAGCGTATCTTTATTTCCCAGTCAAATGGGGGAGTCACTTTTTCCGGCGGAGAGCCGATGCTTCAGCATGAATTCCTGCTTGAAGCCCTGAAAGCATGTAAAGCAAACGGTTATCATACAGCCGTCGATACCTCGGGGTATTCGCAGATTGAAAATTACAAAACAATTATTCCCTTTACCGATCTGTTCCTTTTCGATCTGAAGCATCTGGACGATACAAGACATAATCAATTTACAAGTGTATCAAATACACTTATCCTCAGAAATTTCAAGTTAATACTCGATAGCGGGAAAGATACAATGGTTCGAATTCCGATAGTCCCCGGTTTTAATGACGATTGGGAACACCTGAATGAACTGAAGAGCTTTCTCCTGAAAATGAAAACTGAAAATCTGAAAAAAATATGCCTTCTCCCGTATCATAAGATCGGAGCATCGAAATATAAAAGATTTAATATTCCCTACCGGATGGATGGTGTCAAACCTCCATCCCGTGAAAGAATGAATGAACTTAAGACCTTCTTCTCCGAAACTGGTATCAAAGTCAAGATCGGAGGATAACTGAACGCTGAGCGAAGTTTCAAACTTCGCTCAACATATACTTACACTAGACTTCAGTCTGGGGAGATGAACATAATAATAATTGTATCATATGATACTATCACCACGAGTAATAAAATTAAGAGAACAGAGTCTCAATGCAGTTGAGAAACTCTCACCCGAGAGAGCTTTGCTTATGACTGAGTTTTATAAAAGCGATGATGCCCGCAGCCTTTCAGCACCTGTGAAAAGAGCTAAAGCCCTTGAATATCTACTGAAAAACAAGAAGTTATATATTGGGGAAGGAGAACTTATTGTTGGTGAAAGAGGGCCTGCTCCAAAAGAGACTTCGACCTATCCTGAAATCAGCCTTCATTCGTTGAAAGATCTCGAAATTCTGAATTCAAGGGAAAAGGTCTCCTTTAAGGTTGATGATGAAGTGAAGAAAATCTATGAGAAAGAAATAATTCCTTTCTGGGAAGGTAAAAGTAACCGCGACAGGATCATGAGCCTCATGACTCCCGAATGGCATAATGCCTATAACGCAGGTGTATTTACAGAATTCCAGGAGCAGAGAGCTCCCGGGCATACCGTTCTGGGATATAAGATGTTCAAAACAGGCTTTCTGAAACTTAAAGAGGAAATATCGCAAAGCATTTCAAAACTTGATTATTATACCGATACACAGGCATATGAAAAGTATGAAGAGCTATCGGCAATGAATATAACCTGTGATGCTATAATCATGTTTGCAAACCGTTATGCTGATGAGCTTGAGAAGCTTGCAAAGGGCGAAAAGGACAAATTAAGAAAAGGTGAGCTGAAGAAAATGGCTGCTGTCTGTCGAAAAGTACCTGCTAATGCTCCTGAAAATGTGCATGAGATGTTGCAGCATTACTGGTTTATTCACCTGGGAGTTATCACCGAACTTAATCCCTGGGACTCATTTAACCCCGGCCGTTTTGACCAGCATCTTTATCCGGTTTATAAAAAGGAGAAGGAGATGGGAACACTCACAGATGATGAATTATTTGACCTCCTGGGATGTTTCTGGGTGAAATTCAATAATCATCCTGCTCCTCCAAAAATAGGTGTAACTGCCTCTGAGAGCAGTACTTATACGGATTTTTGCCTTATAAACCTGGGCGGCGTCAAACCTGACGGGACGGATGCTGTAAACGAAATGTCATATATCCTCCTTGATGTAATAAGGGAGATGAGAATCCTTCAGCCAAGCTCAATGGTTCAGATCAGCAGGAAGAATCCTGACAGGTACGTACATAAAGCGCTCGATATAATACGTACAGGATTCGGACAGCCATCATGTTTCAACACAGAAGCAATAATCCAGGAAATGCTGCGCCAGGGGAAGAATATAATTGATGCACGTAACGGGGGCGCATCAGGATGTGTGGAGACAGGAGCTTTTGGAACGGAAGCCTATTGGCTTACAGGGTACTTCAGTCTTCCGAAAGTTCTTGAATTAACTTTAAACAACGGTTTCGACAAGCGGACAAACACACAGGTAGGTTTGAAGACAGGTCATGCAAAAGATTACAAATCTTTCGATGATTTGATGAATGCATTTAAAGCTCAGGTTAACTTCCTGATTGACATTAAAATAAGAGGAAATAATGTAATTGAGAAAACCTTTGCAATCTGGCTGCCGGTGCCATTCCTCTCTTTGCTTGTCGAAGATTGTATTAAAAACGGAAAAGATTATAACAATGGAGGTGCAAGATACAACACGTCTTATATTCAGGGAGTGGGTCTGGGAAGTATTACCGATATGCTGACATCGATAAGGTACAATATCTATGATAAGAGGAGATTCACATGGAATAATCTGATCGAGGCTGCTGATGCTGATTTTAATGGTTTTGAACATATTCAGCACGACCTGATTTACGATACTCCCAAGTACGGTAATGATGATGATTATGCCGATCAGCATGCAGTTGCGGTATTTGAAATCTACTATGATGCTGTAAATGGAAGGCCCGATTCAAGAGGAGGCATTCACAGGATAAATATGCTGCCGACAACATCGCATATCTATTTTGGAAGCGTAATCGGTGCGACACCTGACGGGCGCAAAGCCAAAAAACCTTTATCTGAAGGAATCTCTCCCAGCCAGGGAGTCGATAAGCAGGGGCCTACCTCTGTTATAAAGTCAGCCTCAAAAATAGATCATCTTCGTACGGGGGGAACTTTACTGAACCAGAAATTTGCTCCTCAGTTTTTTGAGGATGAGGAGAGTTATAATTGTCTGACAGCGTTGATTCGGAGTTATTTTGCTCTCGACGGGCACCATATCCAGTTTAATGTCGTAAACGCAAAAACTTTAAGGGAAGCTCAGAAACATCCTGAGCTGCATCGCGATCTCATTGTGAGGGTTGCAGGTTATTCTGATTATTTTAATGATCTCGGCGAAGATCTTCAGAATGAGATCATTCTGAGGACGGAGCATGAGGAAGCATGAACTCACCCCCCAACCCCCTCTCTGCGTTGCAAAGAGGGGAAGCTAATGATCTGTATATAAATAATTTCCCCCTCTACGAAGTAGCTATCCTTTATACACATCTTTCCTTTTTAAATATTCTAAAGCCATTTGGAACCCATCAGACTTATCATAGAACCTATCAGTTCCATCCTTAATTGATATATATCCTGGTGGTCCCTGAGATTGATAGCCACTCCATCCACC
>JBGOXH010000153.1:0-6868 GCA_041479075.1 Bacteroidia bacterium
AGAATCTTACAGAGGATTATTTATTAAAACTCCCTTAATTGCGCAACTTGCTATGGTTATGCTCATTGCTGTCCTTCTATTGCGGATGAGAACTACTGATATAATGCCGTTTATTTATTTCAGGTTCTAATGGCCTCACCCCCTCTTATCCCCCGCTCCTGACTTCTTAACCCTTTCCCCAGCCCCTTCCCTTAAGTATAAGGGAAGGGGAGTAATTAACTGATAGATAGGTATTTCACTCCCTCCCTTAGCCTTAAGGGAGGGAGTTGGAGGGAGGGTTAAGATCAGTTTAAGAAAGGGGATAAACGGGGTGAGTACATGTAAATAAGAGGACAGATTAGATCTCAATTAAAGATAAGTCGGTCTATCTTCTTCATTCTTCACAAACGGTGCTATAGCTCTCTTATAAATGCCCTGTACATAGGCAATTGCCATTCCGTAATTGGTAACCGGGATACCTGCTTTTATTGCAGATTGAAGACGATTATGCAGCTGACGTCTTGTAATCATACAGCCTCCGCACTGGATAACCAGCGAATATTCATTTACGGGCCGGGGGAGAGCATCTAGCCCGGCGACAACATCGTATTCAATCTTTTTACCGGTAAAGTTTGTAATCCAGCGTGGTATTTTTGTCCTTCCGATATCATCGCAGGCAACATGGTGTGTGCATGATTCCAGAAGAAGGACCCTGTCGCCATCCTTCAGATCAGAGATTTTCGGAGTTCCTTTAAGGTAATTTTCAAAGTCGCCTTTAAACCTGGCAAGCATTATGCTGAAGCTGGTGAGAGGGATTTCAGCAGGTATTGATGCATCAGCTTTGACAAAAACCTGGGAATCTGTAATGGCAAGTGCTGGTTTTATTTTAGTTTTTTTCAGGAAAGCATCTACTTCCCTTTCCTTCAGTACAATTGCAACAGCATCATTATCAAGAATATCCCTGATAGCCTGAACCTGAGGAAGGATTAATCTGCCTGCCGGTGCTTCTACATCGATGGGTGTAATCAGAATAACAATATCTCCATAACTGATGAGATCGCCGAGAAGAGTCGGAGTTTTATAAGAGTGCTCAGGTATAGAGATCCGGATCAGATCAATAAGTTTTTCAAAATTCCGTTTATCGGCAGCAGAGAATTCAAAAAGTTCAGCACCGCTTTTTTTAAGCACTTCATTTTTGAACAAAACGGTAGGTTCTTCAAGATCCGATTTATTGTGTATAATAATATAAGGTATATCCTGGTTTTTGAATTTATCAATAAGATCATCCTCAAATTCGCCCCATGAGTTTTCGGTAACTATAAGCAGGGCAAGATCAATGATATCAAGAGTCCTTACAGTTCTTTCAACTCTTTTTCCGCCAAGTTCTCCTGAATCGTCAATACCGGCAGTATCTACGAGGATTACCGGACCAAAACCAGTAATTTCGAATGATTTTTTCACTGGGTCGGTAGTAGTGCCCGCATGATCGGAAACAATAGCAATATCCTGACCTGCAAGGCAGTTGATCAGGCTGCTTTTACCGTTGTTACGCCTGCCATAAATACCGATATGTGGTTTTGATTCTCTGCCTTTTGAAGTCATTGGTAGAATTTGCAGCAAAATTAGCAAATTTCGTCGAGTGAAAAACCCAGCTTAAGGAGATTACCCGGTTCAAGAATAGTTTTCAGCTTTTCGGTGTCAATTATTTTCAGAATACTATTGGCTTCAAAAATATCTATCTTTTTATTCTTCATCAGTATTGCGAGTTCGGCTGCTTTATGATATCCGATGTGCGGTGTCAGGGCTGTTGTTATTGAAGGTGAGTGTGTAAGTGATTGATAACCTGCAGATTCATTGATGATAAGACCTGAAAAAAGATTATTAAGTAAGGTCTGATTGCATGCAATAAGCAGGTTAATGCTATCAATAACTGAACAGCCTATAACCGGAAGATAAGCATTCAGCTCAAGAGTTCCCTGCCCGCTGAGTGAGCTTATCAGAACGTCATTCGAATAAACTTTATGTGATGCAGATATGATGAATTCAGGAATAACGGGATTAATCTTGCCTGGCATTATTGAGCTGCCGACCTGCTTTTCAGGTATTGATATAGTTTTCAATTGTGCAACATCTGAGGCAAGCAGCCTTAGATCGGAAGCCATTTTCTCGATGTTGACAGCGTGAGCTTTTAAGGTTGCATGAATCTCAACCCATTTATCCATATTGGAAGTTGCATCAGCAAGATTCTCACTATGAGATAATTGCATTCCTGTCATACTCCTCAATTCAGGTACAACCTCCATAATGAAGAAGCGTGGAATTGAAATTCCTGTACCTATGGCTCCGCCCCCGAGGTTCACACTTTTTATTCTTTCAAAGCACTTTGATACTCTCCACCAGTCACGCGACAGCGCTTCATTGTAAGCACTGAACAACAATCCAAATGATGATGGGACTGCTTCCTGCATCTGTGTGTAACCAGGACGAAGCTTATACCTGTTTTCTCTTTCGTATTCCTCGACCTTCTGCCTGAGATTATTAATTTCCATTTCAAGCGTTTGAAGAAGCTTCATCACTGCAACAGTAAGAGCTGTTGGAATAACATCATTGGTCGACTGGTAGATATTTGCATCCTCAGTCGGATCAATATAAGTGTAATCGCCACACTTATTCCCCAGTTTCAGGAGTGCAGAGTTTGTTATTATTTCATTGATATTCATATTAATGCTTGTACCGGCTCCACCCTGCACAGCCGGTACGATAAAGTCATTAAAGTATTTTCCATCGGCAACTTCACCAGCAGAGGATATCAATAGGTCAATAATCTTATTGTCGATTGTTTTAAATGGAATATTTTGGCCCAGCTTATTTGCAGCTGCATCACGAAATTTAAGATAGGTTTTGTAACAGGCAAGTTTTACAATTCCCACTGCTTTGTACCATTCAATGGGGAAATGGTTATTATACGGAAAATTTTCTTTTGCTCTGACAGCATGAATTCCATAAAGAGCATCCGCAGGGATCTGCTTTTCTCCAAGAGTATCTCGTTCAGTACGGAACATAACTTTATTTTTGCCCCCAACCCCCAAAAGGGGTGTAATAATTTGTCATAATTAGCCCCCCTTCAGGGGGGTTGGGGGGCAATTCACCACAGAGTTAAATATTTCCACCGGAGACCGGACGTGCGTATGCAACCACATCAGCACCGGTTATTTCATCTTTACAAAGAATTATCAGTCTTTCCAATACATTTCTGAATTCACGGATATTACCGGTCCACTCAATTTTTTGCAATTCTTTGATGGCGTCCTTTTTAATTGTCTTCTTACTCATCCCGTACTCTTTGCAAATCACTGAATTAAAATGCTCTGCAAGAAGCGGGATATCCTCTTCGCGCTCATTCAGCGTCGGGACATGAATCAATATAACACTGAGCCTGTGATAGAGGTCTTCTCTGAAAGTGTTGGCTTCAATCTCCTTTTTAATATTTTTATTTGTTGCTGTTACGACCCTCACATTCACCTGGATATCCTTGTCAGAACCGACTCTTGTAATTCTGTTTTCCTGAAGGGCTCTCAGTACTTTTGCCTGAGCAGAGAGGCTCATATCACCTATTTCATCCAGAAAAAGTGTTCCTCCGTTTGCCTGTTCAAATTTACCGATGCGTTGCTTAATTGCTGATGTAAAAGATCCCTTTTCATGACCAAAGAGTTCACTTTCAATCAGTTCTGAAGGGATAGCTGCACAGTTTACCTCTACAAACGGACATTTTGCTCTGCTGCTTTTTTCATGTATCTGGTGTGCCACCAGTTCCTTGCCGGTCCCGTTTGCCCCGGTTATCAGCACTTTAGCCTCGGTGGGAGCAACTCTGTCGATCATTTCCTTGACTTTTATAATTGCTTCAGACTCGCCGACTATCTCATACATCTTGCTGACCTTATTCTTCAGGACCTGAGTCTGGTTGATCAGCGTGGATTTGTCAATTGCGTTGCGTATCGTGATCAGAAGCCTGTTAAGGTCGAGTGGTTTTTCGAGAAAATCAAATGCTCCTTTTTTAATAGCTTCGACAGCCGTGTCAATATTACCGTGACCTGAGATCATGATCACGGGTGTGACCGTGGATATTTCGGTTATTTTCTGGAGAGCTTCAATACCGTCCATCTTCTGCATTTTAATATCGCAAAGCACGATGTCGTAGGTATTATTGGAAAACAGCTCGATGCCTGATGGTCCGTCTTCAGCCAGGTCAACTTCATGCTTCTCATATTCCAGTACCTCTTTCAGAGTGTTCCGGATAGCCTTCTCATCATCAATTACTAAGATCTTTGACATAACTACCTGTCTTATTACTTTTTATAATTCTCGCCCTCTCGCTCTCTCTCCCTCTCTCCCTCTTTTCTTAAAATCGCCTATCCTCTATATCTCAGCCACTTCCACACTTCTTTCCATGATGACTTCTTCCCGTACATCAAAATACCTGTACGATAGACCTTTGCAGCCATCCATACAAAAGCCATAAAGGTAATTACCATCAATGCCATCGAAAGTGCTATCTGCCAGCCTGGTACAGTAAACGGAATTCTGGCCATCATAACTATGGGAGAGGTAAGGGGTATCATAGAAAACCAGAAAGCCAGCGGGCTTTCAGGATTCTGCATTGTTCCCATTGCGACTACCAATCCAAGAATTATAGGTATTGTTACGGGTAGCATAAACTGCTGAGTTTCAGTTTCGTTATCAACCGCCGATCCGATAGCCGCAAAGATTGAAGCATAAAGCAGATATCCAGTTATGAAATAAAAGATAAAAGCGGTTATTATCAAAAGCCAGTTCTGGTTCATTGCATTATCGAAGAGCTTTGAAAACTCATTAAGCTCAGGAGAGGTTACTGCTGCATTTGTGGCAGTTGCAGGCAGCTGTTTCTCTGTCATGACATTTTGAGGCAAGTTTTGCGTGATTTCCTGCATATCGGTTTTTTTCAGAACGATCGTCTTCACTATTGACACAGCCCCTACTGTCAATATCACCCATATCATAAATTGGGTAAGTCCGACCAATGCTATACCGATAATTTTGCCCATCATCAGCTGAACCGGTTTAACAGATGAAACGATAACCTCAACAACCCTGCTGGTTTTTTCTTCAATTACACCCCTCATTACCTGTGCGCCAAAAATGAAAACCAGCATATACATCAGGAAGCCTCCTAAATAGGCCAGAGCCATTGCTATTCCTGTGCTGGTCTGTTTTGAGTGACCAAATTCATCTACTTGTCTGGTCGTTATATTCACCTTTGTCCTTATCTGATTCAGAATTGAATCAAGGTTTTGTATGTTGTATTCCATAAGCTTCTGCTTCTCAATTTCTTTACCGAGGGAATTCGAGATATGATCCAGAAGCCCTATAGGCGGCTGTTTTTTAGAATACAGCTGCGGAGTGGTAAGTATTTCTGGTGATATGTAGAGAACTCCATAATATCCGCCAGCATCAAATGTTTTAACAATATCATTCACATTTGTGTTCGGGAGATATTCAAAATCGGCATTTTCACCATCAGGAATAACATTTTTCAGATTTTCTTTAAACTGATCAGAACCATCTATGACGACAGCTATTTTTTTGAAATCCTTATTACCTGTTACCATAAGTGTTGGCAGTAAAATAACCATCGAGGCCATCAGCAATGGGGCCAGAATGGTCATAATAATAAATGATTTTTTCCTGACACGGGTAATATATTCTCTTTTAATTATTACAGATATCTTATTCATAATCAGAATGTTTCAGTATTTAGTAAATTTGTTAATTACGGGATTCAACTACCCTTATGAATATCTCATTCATTGAAGGCATAGACGGATTGAAAGAAATCACATTACCTGATTTCATCGCATCTTTCAGAATATCATTAGTACCAATTTCGCCGGGACTCTTAAGTCTGATAACACTTTTGCCATTATCAAACTCCTGGCTAATGATTTTATACTGTCCGTTCCCTTCAAACTTGACATTACCCTGGAAGACAAGATCAAATTCATTTGCCGCCCATTGCTTGCGGATCTCATTAACGCTGCCTTCAAGTATGGTTTTCGCTTTGTTGATCAGTGTGATGTTATCGCAAAGCTCTTCAACGGATCCCATATTATGAGTTGAGAAAATTATTGTAGCTCCTCTTTCTCGCAGGAAGAGAATCTCATTTTTAATGGTGTTTGCATTTACCGGATCGAATCCTGTGAAAGGTTCGTCGAAGATGATAAGCTTTGGTTCATGAAGGATTGTAATAATGAATTGTACCTTTTGCTGCATTCCTTTCGAAAGTTCTTCAACTTTCTTTCCCCACCAGTCCACAATGTCGAGTTTTTTGAACCAGTATTTAAGCCTTCTCATGGCTTCATGTTTTGTAAGTCCCTTAAGTTGTGCGAAATATATAGCCTGTTCGCCAACTTTCATTTTCTTGTACAGTCCGCGTTCTTCAGGAAGGTAACCTATAGTCATAACATCTTCAGGTTTAAGCTTATTTCCGTTAAGAAAAAGTTCACCGGAATCGGGACCTGTTATCTGGTTTATAATCCTTATGAGCGTTGTTTTTCCTGCTCCGTTTGGTCCGAGGAGCCCATAAATGCACTGTTCGGGCACCGAAATGCTGACATTGTCGAGTGCTTTAAAATCGCCGAACAGCTTGGTTACGTTCTTTGCTTCAAAGAGTGGCATAAAAATTACAGTTTGATTTTAAATTGAAGTGTAAAGATAAAAAAACTCTGTGATTCCCATGTACTCACCCCCCGACCCCCTCTCTGCTCCGCAAAGAGGGGGAGTTAACAAGCTGTATATTAATAAGTTTCCCCCTCTTTACGAAGTAGAGAGGGGGAATAAAAGGGGGTGAGTACAT
>JBGOXH010000232.1:0-4696 GCA_041479075.1 Bacteroidia bacterium
AATTCATGTCATTAAGAATTATATTTCTTAATTTAGACATCAGTAAGTACCTTAATTAATTAAATATGGCTATCAAACAAGTAATATCGGATTATAAGTATTCAATAGGCCTGGTGCTGATTTTTGTCCTGATAGAAAATATAGCCTGGATCATTGAACCGACTTTTTTTGGTAAGCTTCTGGATGCGCTTATCGGCCACTTTTATGACCATGAAAAGATAGATTATTTCATTCCTCTATTTATATGGATATTAGTTTATCTTGTCAATGTTATAGGTGGATCGTTGCACAGGCTTTTCGGTGGTGGTATCTTTGCCAGGATGTATGCTGATGTCGCTACGCAAGTCATAGATGAATCAAAATCGCGGGGAGACCAATATTCAAAAATGTTAGTAAGGTCTGAACTTGTCAAGGAGTATATAACTTTTTTTAAAGAACGTCTCCCTGAGATTTTGTGGCAGTTATCGGCATCCGCAGGAGCCATAATTGCTCTGTTTTTCTATGATTATCGCATAGGGCTGGTTTGTCTCACAGTGATAGTACCTGTTGCATTTATAAATAATTTAAACCGGCAAAAAGTAACACATCTTCAGAAAGATATTCATGACAACCAGGAAGAACTTTATAAACTGATTGAAAACCGTGATACATCTAAAATACATCAGTTTTTTTATAATATGGTTTCTCCTAAAACCAGGATAGCCAGGTGGAATTCTTTCAGCTTTACTACTGTAAAGGTTTTGCTTATTATAATATTCATTGTTGTTTTATTTATCTGCGTAGATGTCGATAATTTCTCTACAGGAAAAATATACTCAATTGTCGCTTATTTATGGACTTTTATCGGGCAGACTGATTACTTGCCTGACCTCATGGAAAGTCTTGGTTCTCTGAAAGACCTGAATACGAGATTTGAACGGGATGATGAAGTAAATTCAAATTATCAGCCTGTTCTCAGCTGATAAAGTTCTGTGAAAGCTTAAAAATAAGATATTGAATTAATATATCCGAAAATTACTGAATTTAACCCGGGTTTAAATTATTAATTATGGCAAATAAAGAATCCTGCGGCTGGCAGAAAATGCTTGAGGGTTATCCATGGTTTAATTGTGATGGCTGTTATCCTCTTGCTGCCTATTCTGAATTCATGCCTTCCCCGCTGGTGGGAAGGAAACCAATGGGGGAGATCGATCGAATGTTATTCTCCGATGATGACCTTTTCGGCTGGCACATTACCGAGATCGAGGAGGAATATGAGCTCCGCCCGGGGATTAAACACTCCGGACATCAGATCATGAATAACCTTATTAAGCTGGGCAAGGGATTAACTGAACATTATATACATGGCCATGGCGGAGAGAATCTGAAAGACAATCCGTACTGGCCTCCTGAAATAGCATCTAAAGCCGGAACATTATTGCATGAAAGATTTGTGACTCTGTTGCCGCTTATGCTTTCACGTACCCAGGATGATAAAGGCAGGATAATCTGGTCTCTTTTCGGTAACAGCATTCACGATCCCGAAACAGCCTTCTGGAAAAATTTTTACACATCTCCTGGTGTTGAAATTGCTGAAGCTGAGTCGATTCCTTTTTTCACCAGCGTCCTGTCAGATGCGTACAATGAAAAGTGTTATGACAGCAAATCGCTTTTTGACGCAGGTTTCAGGATTATGCCATCGGAAACTGTTCTGCCATCATGGACAAAACCATTTATCGTAAACGGTGATTCTTCTTTCGACCAGATCAGATACCTGCTTACCTTCAAGCCATTCAGTGCATTACCCTACAGAATCAGGGAACTCTATCTTTCAGGCAGGTTATCACTGCTGCCATTTCCGGGCAGTCTTGTATTCTGGGGTATGCCCGGTTATGAAAAACTGAGAAAGGAATTTCCTCTTGCTGGTCAGATACCTCTGCTGAATCTGGTAGCACGAAACAGAGGGATCGGTGGATTAAAAGTTGCCCAGTCCGGATGGATTCATGAACCTCGTCCTGGCACTGATCATAAAGTCAATGAAGAACTTTTACGGGACTCTTTTCATCGTACTCATCGCTGGCAGCGTCTTCACAGGTATCAGGATGAGCTAAATGAAGTTGCTCACAAAATAAAGCTGGTAAAGGTATTATTCAGCACTGAACCGGATGCTATGGGATTATATGATAAACCGTTAGCCCGTAACAGCCATCTTTGGAACCACAGGTTTGAGCTACTGCTTGATGGCCCAAATGCAACACGAAAGAAGATAATGGAGGCTGAAAAAACTATTCTGGCGGGTGGTCTTTTCGGATATCGTTTCTTTTCTCCGCCAATGCGTGTCGGCGAGTATGATGTATATCTTCACCGGCCTTTGGTAGCCTATCTGCCTTCAGGGTCGGATAATGTTGAGATTAAAACTGATATGCTCAGGGGGTATATAACCGGTTACCGTAAGAATGACAGAGAGATGCATCATCCTGTCGAAATGTGGCCTCGTCTTCTGAGACGAGAACTCTACCTGTCAGCTCTGAATGATTTTAAGAACGGCAGCGATCATTATGCTCACCAGACATCACTGAACATTTTTTCGCTGCTGGATGCATGGTATATGCAGAATAAGAAACCCTTACAGCGATCATACGCACGCAGGCTTCTGAACATCTCAAAACAAAAAAGCCTTGAACAATGGCTCGATGAGCTGACTGTTCATGCTACAACGCAGGAAGCAGGAATAAAGATGCAGACAGCTCTTTCGGATATTATTGAATCACAAAAGACGCCTGTTCTGCCTGAAGCAATAACCTATTCTGAAACGGCAACGCGGCGTTTTGAAGAAAACTGGTGGAACGACATCAGGTACCTGGCCCATGGTCAGTTCATAAACAAGGATAATGCCGATATTGCACTGGACAGCACAACACTTGCTTTTGTTCAGAAGATGCAACGTGATCTTGAGAGTCTGGGTGACTACTTTATTGCGCGTCACCGCAATGAAATTGCTGATGCAGGTATGGAAGGAACTGCAATTTGCGGCGAACTGCCTTTTAAATGGCATACAGACTTTGAGTATTCAATGTTTGGCGGCTGGAAAAGTAACCAGAAAGATGAAACTTATGAAAGAAATATTCTTGTAGTTATACCAGGTAAGAACCGAAAACAGGCGGTTGTTTTTGGTGACCATTATGATACTGCCTATATGGAAGACATTTACGAAAAGGGAAGAGGCGGATCAGGAGCACGCATTTCAGCTCACGGTGCCGATGACAACTATTCTGCCAGTTCAACTCTTTTGCAGGCTGCACCTATATTCCTCCGTCTGTCAAAAGAGGGTAAGCTCGAGCGTGATATCTGGCTGATACATCTGACCGGAGAGGAATTTCCTTCCGATTGCATGGGAGCAAGGAATTTCTGCCAGTCGCTTGTTGAGAAAAAAATCAGGCTGAAAACAGGCAATGATGCATTTACTGAACTGTCTGAAACCGAAATCGTCGGGGTATTTATTATGGATATGATCGGTCATAACCGAGAAAATGATCAGGATATTTTTCAGATTTCCCCGGGTAAAAGTGCTGCATCGCTATCTCTTGCGTGGCAGGCACATTTGGCAAATCAGATATGGAACAACAGTATTGCAGACTGGAATAAGGATCCGGAAAGACAATACAGGAGTCGTGGGAAGCGTATTACCGGGTCAGAACAGATTCCTGAAACTGCAAAATTTCTCCGTCTTGAAGGTGAAGTCCGTACAAAATATAACCCTCACAGTTCGATATTTAATACTGACGGTCAGATTTTTTCCGATACCGGCGTTCCTGTTGTTCTCTTTATGGAAAACTATGACATCAACAGAAGCGGTTATCACGATACAAAAGATACACTTGAAAATATTGATCTGGATTATGGAGCCGCATTTGCTGCAATAGCAATTGAAACTGTGGCACGCGTTGGATCTCAATAGATCATTTACCAAAAAATTCCCTTTGCAAAACCGGAGCGGTAATTTTACTGCTGGGACCATCGCCTCGGGAAACACAGACGGCAACTTTATTTTCGAGAACCTCGAACAATTCGGCTACATCCTTATGGGTGAAGCCGGGACAAAGCAATACGGAATCGATTTTTTCTTTTTCATAAAGATCTTTGCAAACTTTAATCGCTTCGCTCTGTGTTTTAACAACATAAGTATAAAGTTTGTATTTACCTGTTTCTATCAGATTATGATGTTTTTCAGGATCTGCATCAGGTGCATGTGCAATAAATACAGTTTTAAAAGCCATTTTTTACCTCCTTATTATCTATTAATTAAACGGAATTGATGACGGATTTTATAAAGCACACATAATCAAATTTATATGCAACTCTAAGGTATAAATGTTTTAAGGAATGTTTTAATATCAGGGTAGTCTTCAACAATTCGATAAACTTCACACTCCCTGCAATTAGTATTCTTGCAGCGTGTTCCCTTTTCAGATGCTTCCCAGCAGGGATAAGCATTACTTTGAAAAGCCTGGCATTTTTCACGCTCCTTATCGGAGCATTGCCGGATTGCCCAGCATGGAATAATAGCCAGTAAAGTCCTGATCCCTGCAATGTTTAAACCATCTTCATCCAGTAATTTATTAATGAATTTTAGTCTCAAAATATCCACCTGAGAAAATAAGTTCCGGCTTGATTCTTTCTTGAACGGAATAATCAAACCCTTGTCAACATATTGCCT
>JBGOXH010000212.1:0-5131 GCA_041479075.1 Bacteroidia bacterium
AATTATCCTTTTAAGAGCTTGATTTATTTCAGGATCGTAATAAGGACGAATATCCTCAAAGTCTTCTTCTTTGAACATTCCTTGTATATTTTTCTTCAAAAGTAATAGTATTTATCAATTTTACAATTCAGCATTAATCAATTGACCAAAATGATAAGATCATTATGTTACACAATAAATGGTTAGCTGTTCGGGAAAGATCATTTGCGTTTTTTTTTAACTTTACCATCTTTATATACTCAGAGAACTTTCTGAAGTGATGAAATATGATGTTGTTATAATAGGCAGCGGTCTTGGAGGTCTTTTATGCGGAAATATTCTGAGTAAAGAGGGCTATAATGTTTGTATCCTTGAGAAGAATAACAAACTGGGAGGTTCTCTTCAGACTTTTGGAAGAAAAGCTTGCATCTTCAACACCGGATTACACTATACCGAAAGCCTTGATGAAGGGCAGATTCTACATCAGTATTTCCGATACTTTGGATTACATAACAAGCTAAAGCTGAGAAGACTTGATGAAGATGGCTTTGATATAATAAGCTTCAATGATGGTACCTATAAGCTGGCAATGGGTCTTAAAAATTATCGTGATACATTGTCAGGCTATTTCCCGAAAGAGAAGTCCGGCATCATAAAATATCTTGAAAAAATAAGGAATATCTGCTCTTCAATTTCGCTTTATAATCTGTCTGATAAGCCATTCAATATTTTTGAATGTGATTCGCTGGGTATCGGGGCAGCTGATTTTATTCAATCAGTAATTTCTGATTACAGGTTACAAAATGTGATAGCCGGCAATAATCTGATGTATGCCGGTCATAAAGAAAAAACTCCTTTACTGATTCATGCTCTTATAAATAATTCTTTTATTGAAAGTGCATGGAGAGTTGTTGATGGCAGTCATCTGATGATAAATATTCTGGCAGAAACAGTAACAAACAATGGAGGTTCAATTTTTAAGAATGCCAAAGCGGGTAAGCTTTTAACAGAAAATGGTTCCATAAAATCAGTAGAGCTGACGAATGGCGAAAAGATAGAAGGCAAATACTTTATATCAAACACCCATCCGGAACAGTTGTTATCAATGCTCAACAATGTTAAGGTATCAAGTGCATTTTCATACCAGATCAGTAATCTTGAAGACACAATTGGTATATTCACTCTCTATCTGGTTTTTAAAAAGAATTCATTCCCGTATCTGAACTATAACTTCTATCATAATAACCAGGATAATGTCTGGGTAGTTGGAAATTATGACAGGGCCAAATGGCCGCAGATGTATGCATTAATGTCCACAGCTACCTCGAAATCAGATTATTATGCTGAAAGCGCCTCAGTTTTAACCTATATGAAATATGATGAACTGGAGCCCTGGAAGAATACTTTCACCGGCAACAGAGGTGATGATTATCTACAGTTCAAGAACGATAGGTGTGAGATGCTATTAAATGCAATGGAGAAACAATTTCCGGGAATCAGGAGCTGTGTGGATTCTTATTATTCATCCACTCCCCTGACCTGGCGCGACTATACAGGAACAAGATCAGGGTCAGCTTATGGAGTATTAAAGGATTACAACAAACCTATGGAATCAGTTATTCTGCCAAGGACAAAAATACCCAATTTGCTTCTCACCGGACAGAATACCAATGTACATGGTATCCTGGGAGTTACAATAAGCTCGGTTATTACTTGCGGAGAGATATTAAACACTCAATATTTGGTCAGAAAAATACGGAATGCTTAAACAGGTTATTTAGATTATTGCGCGATGAAGTACGATGTAGTTATTATAGGCAGCGGTTTAGGTGGACTTCAATGTGCATACATTCTAGCATGGAAGGGTACAATGTTTGTCTTCTTGAAAAAAACAACCAGCTGGGAGGATGCTTACAGACCTTCAGGAGAAAAAACAGCATTTTCGATACAGGAATGCATTATATCGGCAGCATGGATGAAGGTCAGGTCCTGAATAATTTCTTCAGATATTTCAGGCTTACCGGTAAGCTGAAGCTGAAAAGGATGGATGAGAACGGATATGATGTCATTAAATACAATGACAGGGAATACAAATTTGCAATGGGTTACGACAGGTTCACTGAAACCATGCTTCAGTATTTTCCGAAGGAACGCGAAGCCCTGTTGAAATATACTGACAAGCTTAAGGAGATCAGTTCAGCGGTCGACCTCCTCAATATAAGCAATACGTCACGCCATCAAACCGGATACCTCGATTATTTCAGCGTCGGCTTCGATGATTTCCTGAGCTCGACCACAAAAGATCAGACGCTTAAAAACGTGCTGCTTGGATTATCCCCTCTTTATGCCGGTATAAAGGAGGTGTCTCCTTTATATTTACCTATGATCATTCATTCATCATTCATCAACAGTGCATACCGCTTCATAGACGGAGGATCACAGATCAGCGACCTTCTCGCCGGATATATCACTGAAAATGGAGGTACCATAATCCGCATGGCTGAGGTCACTGATTTACTATTTGAATCAGGGAAGCTTAAAGCAGTGAAAATCAATAACTCGGAAGTAATTGAAGGAAAGAACTTCATTTCAAATATTCACCCTAAAACGCTTCTTAAAATTGCCGGTAATGCTCCATTAAGACAGGCATACAGGACCAGAATTGAAAGCGTAGGAGAGACCATCGGCGTCTTCACTCTCTACCTCTCGATGAAGGAAAATGCCTTTGAAGACCTGAACAAGAACTTCTACGTGTTCAAAACCGATAACGTTTGGGAAGGTTCAAAATATACTCCGGAAAACTGGCCAAGGGGCTATATGATGTATATTTCACCTTCCTCAAAAAATGAAAAGTATACCGATGCCATAATCATAAACACTTACATGAAATGGGAAGATGTATCAGCATGGGAGAAGACAACCGTTGAAAAGAGAGGCGATGATTACAGGGAATTCAAAAGAAAGAAAGCCGAAAGGCTCTTCGACGTTCTTGAATCTGATTTTCCGGGAATAAAAAGCAAGACGGAAGCATATTATTCTTCAACTCCGCTTACGTACCGTGATTATATCGGGTCTCCCACAGGTTCATTTTATGGCATGCTTAAAGACTTCAGGGACCCGCTCAGAAGTATGGTTATGCCAAGAACAAGTATACCAAACCTTTTTCTTACAGGACAAAATATTAATATTCATGGAGTTATAGGTGTCACTATTTGCTCTATACTTACCTGCAGCGAAATGGTCGGAACACAATACCTTATTGGGAAGGTGCGAAATGCCTGAAAGATGAGAACCATTAAGAAAATATTAAAATGGGGGTTCCTGGCCCTGGCAGCATTGATCATCTTTTTTGTGGTCTGGTTCCTGCTGGTGGCAATAGATCATCCGCCAGAAGTGGCCGACAAGTCAGCCCTGGAGGCTGAACGCCAACAGGTCGGGGAGAATACATTCATCGTTGGCAACAACTGGCTCAGAAAGAGCGAATCCGGATTATGGGAAATGTATATTGAAGGTGATCCGTTCGAACGCGGTGTTGCTTTTGGCAAGCTGACTAAAGAGCTGCTCTTTTATCAGGAAACAGCATTTGTTGAGCAGATTAAGGAGCTCATTCCTTCACAGGGATATCTGAAATTCCTTAAATATTTTACGGCCTGGTTTAACCGGAACCTCGATAAAAATATCCCTGATGAATATAAAATCGAAATTTACGGTACATCATTTTCATGTTCTCCCGATTATAATTTTATAGGTTCGGGATATCAGCGTCAGCTGAATTACCATGCTGCCCATGATATCGGGCATGCATTGCAGGGATTGAAAATGACAGGATGCACTTCATTCTCATGCTGGGATGGAAAAAGCGCTGATTCAACATTAATCGTCGGACGTAATTTTGATTTCTATGCCGGTAAGAAATTCGCTGAGAACAAGATTGTCTGCTTTTACAATCCATCTGAAGGCTACAAATTCATGATGATAAGTTGGGCCGATATGATAGGTGTTGTTTCCGGAATGAATGAAAAGGGACTTACTGTTACCATCAATGCTTCAAAATCTTCCATACCCGGACAGGCATCAACACCGGTTTCCCTGGTGGCCAGGGAAATATTGCAGTACGCATCAAATATTGATCAGGCCTACAGCATAGCCCGGAAGCGTAAAATGTTTGTCTCGGAATCAATTCTTGTGGGATCCGCAGCTGACGGCAGATCTGCTATAATTGAAAAGTCTCCCAAAAAACATGATATAGTTTATCCCCAGGGAAACCAGATAGTCTGCTCAAATCACTTCCAGGGAGAAGCGTTCCGTGACGATGAAAGCAACATTGCAAATATTCTTGGATCTGACAGTAAATACAGGTTTGATCGTGTAAACGAATTGCTGTTTCAGAAAGATGCAATAGATGTAACCGATGCCGTGTCGATATTACGTAACAGGCAGGGAAAAAGCAACATTGAGCTTGGAATGGGTAATCCCCTGGCTATCAACCAGCTGATAGCTCACCATTCTGTCGTTTTCAAGCCCTCGCGTCAATTGGTATGGGTCTCAACGGCACCTTACCAGCTGGGTAAATTTGTTGCTTATGATTTAAATAAGGTTTTCTCATTAACAAAGGAACAGATTATTCAGAACCAGGAAATATATATCCCGGAATTGACGATTCCGGCTGATTCCTTCCTTTTTTCAAAAGAGTACATCGGCTATACAAAATATCTTGAGATGAGTACTGCATTAAAGGAGTATTCAAAAAGTAAAAAACAATTACCGGAATCTTTTGAACAAGCTTATATTCAGACTAATCCGAATTTGTATCTCGTCTATTCACATCTTGGTGATTATTATTATGAAATAGAAGATTATACGCGGGCTTATAATTATTATCAGACTGCGTTATCAAAAGAGGTAGCAGGAATGGATCTACGAAATGATTTAATCAAATTATCTGAAGAAACATTAAAAAAATCCCGTCATGCCCATACCGAAAATTGAAAAACAGAATGCCAGGGAGATCAGGCTGTTTCAGGAAAAGGCGCTTACAAACCTCCTTCAATACTTGAAAAGAAATTCAGGTTTTTACCAGAGTCATTTTATTAAACATGGTATTAAGATTGACAAAATAAAGAATCTGGCTGACCTTTTGAACATCCCTCCT
>JBGOXH010000071.1:0-11213 GCA_041479075.1 Bacteroidia bacterium
ATGTACTCACCCCCCAACCCCCTCTCTAATCCTTAGAGAGGGGGAGTCAACTCGTTGTAAATTAATCTCTTCCTCCTCTTTACAGGTCTGAGCGTGAAGAACTAGCCCGGTGGGCTAGTTTAGCGAAAAGCCAGCTTGCAGGGTAGAGAGGGGGACTGAGGGGGTGAGTACATGTTGACTAAATTGAGAAGAAACAAGGGGATTCATAAAAAAAAAGTTGCCTTTGACGACAACCTTTTTTACAGTTATGTACTAGTATTTATTCTATTTCGAAAAATCAGCCATTACGTGAGGGTATTCATCATTGTCAAGCTTCCTCTTTATCTCTTTGAAAGCTTTTACAGTGTATTCCACATCTTCAAGAGAATGAGATGCCGTGGGTATAAGGCGAAGCATCACAACATCCCGTGGGACGACCGGATAGATTACCACCGAGCAGAAAATGCCGTGGTTTTCCCTGAGATCATAAATAAGCTGAGTGACTTGTTCAAGCTGACATTTGAAAAATACAGGAGTTACAGGTGATTCGGTATTTCCGAGATTAAGACCTGCCTCTCTGAGCCCCTTCTGAAGAGCATTGGCAATTTTCCAAAGATTCTTTTTATACTCGGGATGTTGCTTAATTAATTCAAGCCTTTTTATAGCTCCCATAGTCATCGCCATTGGGAGTGATTTTGCATATATCTGCGATCTCAGGTTGAATCGGAGATAGGTAATTACTTCTTTTGTGCTTGCAACAAAACCACCGATTCCGGCCATCGACTTTGCAAATGTTGCAAAGTAGACATCGATCTGGTCCTGCACACCAAAATGTTCGCCTGTGCCTGCACCGGTAGCTCCCATTGTTCCGAAACCATGAGCATCATCGACAAGAAAACGGAAATTATATTTCTTTTTTAAAGCTGCAATTTTATCAAGTTTGCCAAGATCTCCGGCCATCCCGAAAACTCCTTCGGTAATTACGAGGATCCCTCCGCCAGACTCTTCGACAAGCTTAGTCGCACGCTGAAGCTGCTTTTCGCAGTTTTCAATATCATTATGCGGGAAAACAAATCTTTTTCCGAAATGCAGCCTTAATCCATCCATTATGCAGGCATGCGCTTCAGAATCATATACAATAACATCGTGTCTGTCAACCAGAGCATCAATAATTGAGACCATCCCCTGGTAACCGTAATTCAGAAGATATGCCGACTCTTTTTTGACGAAATCAGCAGCCATCTTTTCGAATTTTTCATGAGTAGATGTATGTCCTGACATCATCCTTGCACCCATCGGATATGCGAGACCATATTTTGCTGTTGCTTCTGCATCTGCTTTTTTCACCTCAGGATTATTTGCAAGCCCCAGATAATTATTTAAACTCCAGGTAAGTACCTCTTTACCTCTGAATTTCATTCTTGGAGCGATCTCTCCTTCAAGCTTTGGGAACATGAAATAGCCGTCAGCCATCTCTGAATACTGCCCTAACGAACCTTTTGTCGATTTGATTTTGTCAAAAATATCCATAATGATTTCTGTTTTTACAAGTTTTTACAAAAGTAAAGATTAGCATATTCATCATAATACCTATTTATACCTAATTTATTTTAATTTGAGTATCGGCAATCATGGATAATGTGAAAAAATGAGCAGATAAAACTTTTTATTAAATAATCTGTTCTATAAGTTTAAGATTCCTCATTCCTCCCGCAAAGCGGGATTCATTCGGAATGACACCTCATTTTTTTAAGGAGGGTGGAGCAGAGGCAATTTGCACGGGCAAATTGCCTCTGCTCCACCCATGCCACCTGCATCTAACTGTCATTCCGAGTCCCGCCTCAGCGGGACGAGAAATCTCTGGCAAAATTATTAATTATTCCAAATTCCATTAATCCTATATCATCAGGGACAGAATAATTCTATAAAATTTGCGTTTTTATCTCTGAAATGAAAAATTAATTGTAATTTTGCGCAACATTTTTTTTTATGAGGAGAGATATTTTTATAGTTCTGATAACTTTAGTGTTGTTAAGCTCATGCAACGGGTATGAGAAGCTCCTTAAAAGTACTGATTACGACCTTAAGAAAACCAGAGCAAAAGAGTACTTTGAAGCAGGAAAATATATAAAATCATCGGAAGTATTTGAACAGATCTTACCAAGATTCAGAGCTACTGAAGAAGCCGAAGATATCATCTGGATGCTGGCACAAAGCTATTCAGGCATGAAACAGTACGATATCGCAGGAACTTATTTTAAGTCGTACGTTGAACAATATGCCTACGGTAAATATGCCGAGGAAGCAACTTATATGGCCGCATTATGTGATTATAAAATTTCACCACGTGCAGAACTTGATCAGGAATATACAAAAAATGCAATTGAAGGCTTTAATCTTTTTATTAACCGCTACCCCAACAGCTCAAGAATTGATGAGGTTAATAAGCTTAAAAATGAACTTGTTGAAAGGTTGGTGGAAAAATCATATTTGAGTGCAAAGCTTTATTATGATATGAATGAATATAAAGCAGCCGTTGTTGCTCTTACTAATAGTCTTAAAGAATATGCGGAGACAAAATACAGGGAAGAAATGTTGTACCTGAGGCTTAGTTCACTTTTGCTTTATGCTGAAAACAGCTTTCCAGGCAAACAAAAGGAGAGATATCAGGCAACTCTTGACGATTATTACTCATTTATGGAAGAATTTCCGAATAGCCGTTATTCCAAAGATGTCAAAAAAATATACCCGGAAACTGTTAAATTTCTAAAGATGGATACTGATATTATTATTCAACCTGAAACTACTCAATAATTAGATTATGGATTACAGAAAATCGAATGCTCCGGTAACAACCATTACACGTAATATAGACCTGATGATCAGTGATACAGGAAATATTTATGAAACAGTAATTATTGTATCAAGGAGATCAAACCAGATTGCAGTTGAAATGAAGCAGGAACTCAATAAAAAACTGGAGGAATTTGCTTCATACAGCGATAACCTGGAAGAGGTATTTGAGAATCGCGAACAGATTGAAATCTCGAAGTTCTATGAAAGGCTTCCGAAGCCTACGCTTATTGCATTACAGGAACTTGAAGAAGGAAAAATATTCCACAGAAATCCTGATAAACCGGTCAAACCAAAATAATAAAAATGCTGAAAGGCAAGAACATACTGATTGGCTTAACCGGAGGTATTGCAGCTTACAAAACTGCAACTGTAATCCGGTTGCTCGTAAGGGAGGGTGCTGACGTGAAAGTCATAATGACAAGTCACGCAAAAGAATTTATAACCCCGCTTACTCTTGCCACCTTGTCAAAAAATGCTGTTCTTACAGAATTCTTTAATCCTGAAAATGGTGACTGGAACAGTCATATAGATCTCGGCTTATGGGCCGACCTCTTTCTTATAGCACCAGCTACTGCCAATTCAATTGGCAAAATGGCAAACGGAATTGCTGATAATCTTCTTCTGACGACATATCTGTCAGCACGTTGTCCGGTGTTCATTGCACCATCAATGGACACAGATATGCTTAATCATCCTTCCACTGTAATTAATATTGAAACGCTTAAAGCTTTCGGAAATACAATTCTTGAGCCGGCAAGCGGCGATCTGGCAAGCGGACTTACAGGAAAAGGGAGGATGGTTGAACCTGAAGAAATAGTAAAAGAGATAAAAAGCTTTTTTACAAAAAAAAAAATCAATAAACCTCTGAAAGGCAAACAGGTACTGATCAATGCAGGCCCTACACGTGAGCCTCTTGATCCTGTCCGTTTTATCAGTAACTATTCTTCCGGTAAAATGGGAATTGCTCTTGCCGATGCTGCCGCAGAGTATGGCGCAGAGGTCGATCTTGTTCTAGGTCCGGTCAATATTTCCCCAAAAAACAATTCAGTAAGAGTGACAAAGGTTACAACAGCTGAATCAATGGCAACAGAATGTATCTCAAAATTCCCAAAATCTGATATCGCCATATTATCTGCTGCTGTAGCTGATTATACACCAGTTAAAGTTGAAAAAGGGAAAATCAAAAAAACCGGTAAAGCTCTTTCAATAAGGCTCAGGCAAACTATTGATATTGCTGAAGAGCTTGGAAAACTTAAAAGAACAAAGCAGATACTGGCTGGCTTTGCTCTTGAGACCGGGGATGAAATAAAAAATGCAACCAGCAAGCTGAAAAGGAAAAATCTCGATTTTATAGTGTTAAATTCATTGAAAGAGCCGGGAGCCGGTTTCGAGTACGATACTAACAGAATCACTATAATTGATAAGTACAATAATATTGATAAATTTGAGTTGAAAACAAAAGAAGAAGCTGCCAGGGATATTCTCGACAAAATTGTTTCAATGATCAAATAATTTATCAGAATGACTTCAACGCGACTTTTAAAATATTTATTTCTGACCATACTGGTCATAATTCCGGGGTCACTCTTTTCACAGGAGCTTAATTGCAATGTTCAGATATCGGCACAGCAGATTCAGGGTTCGAACAGGCAGGTCTTTGAAAATATGCAGCGCGATGTTTATGAATTCATGAATAATACAGTGTGGACCAATCATGTTTTTAACTATTCTGAAAGAATTGAATGCAATTACCTGATTAACCTCACTGATCAGTTATCCGCTGATGAATTTATCGGGACAATACAGATCCAGCTTAAAAGGCCAATTTATAATACAACCTATAATTCCACAATACTGAATTTCGTCGATAATAACTTCAAATTCAGGTATGTGGAATTTCAACCGCTTGAATTTGATCCTTCAACATACAGGTCAAATCTTGTTTCAGTTCTTGCTTATTACACATATATCATCCTTGGATTTGATTACGATTCGTTTTCTCCGGATGGAGGCACTGAGTATTTCCAGATGGCTGAAAAAATTGTGTCAAATGCCCAGAATGCTCCTGAAACCGGATGGAAGCCTTATGACGGGTCAAGAAACCGTAACAGATACTGGCTGGTTAAGAACGCTCTTGATAAGGGATATGAAGGAGTAAGACAATTCACTTATGAATACTATATGAATGGGCTGGATAAGATGGAATCAAAAACATCCGAAGCAAGAACAAACATTGTCGAAAGCCTTAAGCTCGTTCAGGAAGTCTACAGGAAAAAACCCGATCCTTTTATGTACATTGTTCAGATTGTTATTGACGCTAAATCGGATGAACTGGTAAATATCTTTTCAGAATCATTTCCGGAAGAAAAAAGCCGTGTTGTGGAAATTCTTAACGAGATTGACCCTGCCAACAAAACAAAATACGGGAAAATTATCTCTGCAAATTGATTATAATTTCCGTTTATGCTCGTAAAACTCTACGTTCAAAATTATGCCCTTATTAAAGATCTGGACGTTGAACTTGAAGACGGACTGACAATAATCACCGGCGAGACAGGAGCTGGTAAAACAATCCTTCTTGGCGCTTTATCTCTGATTCTTGGAAAAAGAGCTGATACCTCTGTGCTTCTGGAAAAAAATGAAAAATGCGTTGTGGAAGGGACTTTCAGAATTGAGGAATACGACCTTACTCAGTTTTTTAAGATTAATGAGCTTGATTATGAGCCTGTTACAATCTTAAGAAGAGAAATTAATCCAGCCGGAAAATCACGTGCATTTATAAATGACACCCCTGTAACCATAAATCTTTTAGAAGAGCTTGGCGACCAGCTGATTGATATTCATTCACAGCATCAGACACTTATGCTACATGATAATTTATTTCAGCTGAATGTCATTGATTCATTTGCTGGCACAACAAAACTGGTAGTCAGGTACAAACAGGCTTATTACAATTACCGTTTATTGCTTAAGGAATATAATGAAGCAAAAGAGAAAACGGAAAGAAACAATTCGGATCTTGAATACTACAGGTTTCAGCTCAATCAGCTTGATGACACGAAACTTATAGAAGGAGAACAGGATGAGCTGGAAAAAGAACAGGAGCTGCTTAGCCATGCTGAAGATATAAAACTCGGACTCAGCTCCGCTTCAGACCTCTTTTCGTCCGACAACAATTCAATTCTTATAATGCTGAGGGAAGCCAAGCTGGACCTTGCAAAAGTTATTGAATTCCTGCCACAGGGCAAAGAAATCTTTGACAGAACCGAATCTTCATATATTGAACTTAATGACCTTGCCGGTGAACTGGAAAAGCTTGCTGCAACCATTGAGGCTGATCCTCATCGTCTGGCAAAGGTGAATGACAGGCTTGACACAATTTATTCTTTAATTCAGAAACACAAGGTCAATACACTTAATGAGCTGATAATCAAGAGAGAAGAGATACGACAGACAATCAAATCCATTGTCACAGGCGATGAAAGAGTGACCGAACTGGCTGCTGTTCTTGAAAAAGTAACAAAGGAATTGAAAAACCTTGCTGAAGAGATATCCGGAAAAAGGAAAAATATTCTTAATGATGTAGAGAAGAAAATTACTGATCTGCTTAAGCAATTAGGAATGCCAAATGCCAGGTTCAGAATAACTCTTTCGAAGCTGCAGGATTTTACATATTTAGGAATTGATCATGCCGACTTTCTTTTTTCTGCAAATAAGCAGGTGGAACCGGAAAACCTCGCAAAGATTGCCTCAGGAGGCGAACTTTCAAGGGTAATGCTCAGCCTCAAATCACTCCTGACAAAAAATATTAATCTGCCAACAATTATTTTTGATGAGATCGACGCAGGAGTTTCCGGTGAGGTTGCAGATAAAGTAGGACAAATACTGGCTGGTATGGGAAAATATATGCAGGTGGTTAATATTACCCATCTGCCTCAGGTAGCATCGAGGGGAACAAAACACTATCATGTTTATAAAGATGAATCAGGCCCCTCAACAATTACCAGGATTAAATTGTTATCTCCTGAAGAAAGGGTGATGGAAGTGGCCAGATTGCTGAGCGGTAGCGAGATAACTGAGACGGCAATTAAGAATGCTAAGGAGCTCATAAAATCTGCCCGTAATTAATATTAGATACCCCCTTTCTTATCCCGCAAAGCGGGAAGGTAGATTCTCCTTCCCCCCTGGGGGAAGGTCGGGTAGGGGGTAAAAAGATTAAAAATATTAATATGAAAGGAAAACTTTTGGAGAATAAGAGAGGCATTATTTTCGGTGCTCTGAATGAAAAGTCAATTGCATGGCAGGTTGCAATTAAAGCCTGGCAGCATGGAGCACAGCTTGTCCTCACAAACTCGCCGGTTGCCGTGAGGATGGGAAACATCAATGAGCTCGCAGAAATGACAGGCAGCAAAGTTATTACTGCCGATGCCACCAAAATGGAGGATATTGATAACCTTCTGACTGAAAGCATTAAGATCTTCGGAGGTCAGTTCGATTTCATTCTTCATTCAATAGGTATGTCACCCAATGTCAGAAAAGATATTCCTTATGAGCAGACCAGCTATGAAAATATGCTGAAGACATTTGACATTTCTGCACTTAGCTTTCACAGGATTTTACAGACAGCATATAAGCTTGATGCCATAAGGGAATGGGGTTCAGTTGTCGCGCTGTCTTATGTTGCAGCTCAGAGGACACTTACCGGTTATAATGATATGGGCGATGCAAAAGCACTGCTTGAATCTATTGCCCGCAGCTTTGGTTATATCTATGGCCGCGACAGAAAAGTAAGGATCAACACCATTTCACAATCTCCGACACCTTCAACAGCCGGAACCGCTATCCATGGATTCGACTCGCTTGTAGATTTTTCTGAACGAATGTCCCCGCTTGGAAACGCAACTGCCGAAGAATGCGCCGATTATTGTGTTGCTTTGTTTTCAGATCTAACCAGGAAAGTCACCATGCAAAACCTTTATCACGACGGTGGATTTTCAAGCATGGGTATGAGCCTTAAAGCTATTGAACAATATAAAAAGAGCTTTGAAGAGTGTGATTGTGACGAGAAGTAAATAAGTATAAATACCTATTTTTCAGGCGATTCATCTTTCAGGTAAGTCGCTTTTTTTATATTTGGTTAACTAAAATTTACCGCCATGCTGAATCTGATCTTTCTCATCATTTTGTACATCACCTTACCGGTGATTCTGATCTGGCTGACAACTAAGTATGCCTTTTTTAAAAAACTTGGAGCGGTAGTTCTCGCATATGGTCTCGGTATCATTATTGCCAACATTGGCATTCTGCCCAAAGTAAGCGAAGCATACCTTCGGGAAACGGTAGCAAAGGACAGACCATATATCCCCAAGACTGAGGCTGCTCAGCTTGTTGCCGCAGGTACTCTGACTGACAGGGATTTCAGAGCAAACAACGTAGCTGCCATTCAAGACAGCGTTCAGAGTGCATTAATCCCGCTTGCCTTATCATTAATTCTTTTCTCCCTTAGTGTCAGAAGATGGCTTAAATTTTCGGGTAAGGGATTTCTTTCAATGATTCTTGCCCTGATATCTGTTAGTGTTATTGTGGCAACCGGTTACCTGATATTCAGGAAGAATATCCCCGAGGGAAACAAGGTAGCAGGGATGCTGATAGGATGCTATACCGGAGGTTCAATAAATATGGCAGCGTTGGCAATAGCTCTTAAAGTTCAGCCATATACTTTTATCATGACAAATACCTATGATATGATCGTAGGTGGGCTGACAATACTGTTCTTTATCACAGCGGGACCAGCTGTTTTCAGATTTTTTCTCCCGCCTTTTAAAAAGCATGCAGGACAGAACAATGACGACATAGATATTGCCAGCATGGAAAAGCAGATGGCTGAAGATTTTGATGATTATTCAGGGATTTTTAAGAAAGAAATAATTCTGCCGCTTCTTGGAGCCCTCGGACTTGCAGTAGTTATTTTTGCAGCAGGGTTTGGTGTAAATCTACTTTTACCGAAAGTGTCGCCAACGATCTCAGTTATATTGACAGTAACTACTCTTGGTGTAGCCGCATCATTCATACCAAAGGTGAGGCAGATCAGAAAGACTTACCAGCTGGGAATGTACTTTATTACGGCCTTTTCACTGGTAATTGCCTCAAGATGTGATCTGAGCGTGTTCTTTCAGGTCAAATATATTAATATTCTTCTTTTCGTTACCTATGCTTATTTCGGATCACTTATTCTGCATATGATCCTTTCATGGATATTCAGGGTTGATGCTGATGATTACCTTATAACCACAACGGGATTTGTCTATTCTCCCCCGTTTGTGCCTATGGTAGCAGCAGCCCTTAAGAACAAGGATGTTATTCTGACAGGCCTGGCAACTGGTATTATCGGCTGGATTATCGGCAACTACATAGGTATTGCCTTTAGTATGTGGCTGGTCAAGCTCTAAAACAAATAATTCAATCCGATTGCGAATCCGATATTCCCATCCTGCTCATTCAATGCCTTGCCTACATCCACGGCAATGATAAAGTTCCGGTTAATGACAACCATAAGGCTCATTCCGACACTATGATGGAACTTTTCTGCTCCTATATTGAAATAATCCGAATAATTACGGTCTGTAAATTCGGGGCGATTGAACATAAGTTCAAGATTTCCCGGAGTTTTGATCTTCTTTGTAACTCTTCCTACATCATAAAATGCGTCAAGACCTATGTAGATATCCTGATTAAAGAGAGTGAAATAAAACGGTTTCCAGCGAAGTTCAAAATTACCATATACGCAACCATCACCCAGAACACGGTTTCTCAAAACGCCTCTTAGCGTTTGTGAGCCGCCAAGACCCTCATTGTTTGCACCAGTTAAATAAGAGGTAATTATCTGTGACTGATAGAAAAATGGCACATCTCCAAAAATTGTTGTCTGATATCCAAGGCGGTAGACAAATGAAAGATCATCCTTTATCAATGTAAAGTACTGACGATGTGTTAAGTAGAGTTTTGTAAAACCCCAGTCGTTTCCCATAAAAGAAGGAGCTGTTTCAATTCCAACCTCTGTCCAGACTCCTTTCATCGGATTTGGCCGGTTGTCGCGGCTATCCCATACCATGCCGACTTTTAAGGTATTAACCCATCCTCCATCGGCTTCGTTGGGTGAAATAAGCATCAGATCCTGGTATAATTTGAAAAGGCCTGGTTGCTCGCTGTTGGATGGAAGTTTGTTACTCTTGCCTTTATTAAGTTTATCAACATCAACTTCACTTACTTTAAAATTATTGAAAGCAAAACCTGCACTCCACTTAAGATGATCGCCTATGAGTTTTCCCTGGATATCGGCCTTTATTCTGAACTGATTTCTAAGATAGCGATAAAACATCCTCGACTTATAATTCAATGAATCTTCATCATCCATCCAGCTTTTATTGAACACCGATTCATATCCGTTAAAGCCATAAAAGTGACTGGCCTGATCAGGCAAATAGCTAAGATCAATTGATAAATGAGTGCCTTTTATTATATGATTTGATTCATACATTAACCTGAAGATGCCACTGCCTTTTGTGAAATGTGATACTTCAGTATATGTATGATCAAGAAACTCAGGATATACTGATGGATTGCCATAATTGAAAAACTCAAAAAGTCCTCCGTACTGAAACCCAAGATCAGAGTCAACACTGACGGCAGGCAGAACGCCACCCAATTTCCAACCGATTCTTTCCTTTTTAGGCTTTTCCTTTTTCACTTTCTTTTCCTTTTCCTTATCCTGGCCGGAAACAGAAAGAACCATCATTGCAATAAGCAGAACTGATAAGATCTTTTTCATAGGTTATAGTTTTGGTTGACAATGTTAAAGATAAAGAAAAATGAAAATAACAACCTCTTTTTTTAATATTTGCTACCTTAGGCAATTATTTTTACGACTAAATACTTATATGCGGTTGTTTGTAAAAAATATAAAGGGATTAGTCCGGACCGAAGAAGAACCTAAACTGAAAGTATGTGGCAGAGAAATGTCCATACTCAACACAATTTCAGATGCTTACCTTATTATTGAAAATGATCTGATTGTCGATTTCGGGGCTATGAAGGACTTAGAAAACAAACAAAACCAGTCAGCTTTTAATACTGAAGAAATTATTGATGCATCAGGCAGATTCGTCTTCCCTTCTTTCTGCGATTCACATACTCACCTGGTTTACGCCGGCAGCCGCGAAACTGAATTTACAGATAAAATCAGGGGACTTTCTTATGAAGAGATTGCAAAAAGGGGAGGAGGTATTCTTAATTCTGCAAAAAAGCTTCATGAAACATCTGAAGATGAATTGTTCAATCAATCAATAGTAAGAATTAATGAAATAATCAGCCTTGGCACA
>JBGOXH010000116.1:0-8605 GCA_041479075.1 Bacteroidia bacterium
AACAAAATGATATGAAACTAATAACAGCAATAATCAGAGAAGTACAGCTTGATAAAGTTAGGGAAGCACTCATCGAAGCAGAAATAACCAGAATAACTGTCAGCTGTGTATCGGGTCACGGGCAACAGAGAATTGAAGAGATGTACCGGGGTCAGAGAATAGTGCCTGATCTTATACCTAAAATTAAGATTGAAATAGCTGTAAATGAAGCATTTGTTGACATAACGGTTGATACAATTCTGAAATCAGCACATACAGACGGCACCCAAGGTCGTGTTGGAGATGGAAAGATATTTATAACACCATTGGAGGAGTGCATCAGAATAAGGACCGGAGAAAGAGGAGGTTCAGCTATCTGATGCAAAAGTCGGACGTCTTGATCACATTTGGCCGGCCAGATAACACTTAATATATATAGCTTAACAACAAGTATTTAACTCTGTTTTTTGGTGGTCAATATAATCCGGCCAACTATGATCAGGGTCTTTGGCTTTTCCACATGGTTTTCTGTCATTCACCTATTTCATCCTTATACCTGAAAAATTTCAGATCCTTATTAATCAGGTATCTGTAGGTAACATGTATTTTGGTTTTTACTGCTCCCAGAGCTTCATATGTAGCAATCATTTTGGGATTATAATCACCAACCCAGCCCACTTCCAGCTCCTTGAACCAGGATTTCTTTTCGAATACTTCATATAACTTAAAGAATATAGCAGCCTCCACACCCTTGTTCTGATGAGCATGAAGAACACCTCCCGCCATAGCTTCCATCCTTTGCATCTCATGTGTAAACTTGTAGTACAGGAACCTTATCTGGTTCCATAAATGTAACTTCCCGTTAAAATGCCTTAGTATTTGGTTCAAATCTGGTAACAGGATATAAAAGCCTATTGGTTTTTCATTAAAATATGCAAACCAGATAAGCTCTTCATCGAGAAAAGGTCTGCACTGTTGAAGAGATTCATAAAGTATTTCAGGCTCAACTGTCGTAAAATCCTTCTTAAGGTATGCCCATGATTCATTATAGATAGTACAGATTTCATCAATGTATTTCTTGCTGTTCTTCAATTCAAAATGACGAAATGAATAACCGGGCCTTTTTATCAGCCACTCTGCTACCTTCATTATCCTGTCAGGGAATCTGACAATATTATTACCGGCATCTCTGACCATTCTGTGACAGGTAAATTGGTCAAAATAATTTCTGAAGCCGTATTCCTCAAAGAAATCCTTGTAATACTTTTTATTATAAGGCATTCCAAAACCCTGCTGTGAAAATCCCTCGACCAGCAATCCCCAGTCGCTGTAGTTTTCCCCGAAAGTAATCGGACCATCCATAACTTCCATCCCGCGAATGGCAAGCCAGGCTTTTGCAGTATCGAAGAGGGTGAATGCAGCATTTTTGTCCTCAATTACCTCAAAAAACCCAAGACCCCCAGTAGGCTGCCTGCTGGCGTCTGACCTTTTCTGATCGACAAATGCAGCTACCCGCCCTATTGTTTCATTATTGTTCTTTATGAGTATCCAGCGAATTGCTTCTCCATTTTTGAATTTATGATTCTTTACCGGATCAAAAACAGCTTCAACTGCTGCATCAAGCGGACAAATCCAGTTAGGATCTGATTTATATAATTTTTTAGGGAAATTAAGGAATTCTTTCTTCTCAGCAGGAGATATAACTTCTTTTATCTGCATGATATTAATTGAAGAATATGAAAAATTCAAAATTTTACTCTCTTATAAAAAACCTTTTTTACTATTTCCGCGGTAAAAATGTAACATAATACAATTAAACCGATTAACAGGAGGAAATAAATTGGCAGAGGGCTGAATCCAAAAATCCCGGCAAGCGGGGTAAAAGGCAAGATCAATGTAATTGCAAAAATTAACAGAGTAGCAATTAAAAGATATTTCCCGGGCTGACTCCTGAAGAATGGTTTCCTGCTTCGTATAACCAGTACTATTATGGATGCCGAAATAACAGATTCCAGAAACCAACCTGTTCGGAATTGAATCTGTGTAGCATGAAGAATCAGCAAAAGCAAACCAAATGTGAGAAAGTCAAATATTGAACTCACAATCCCAAATGTTATCATGAATTTACGGATTGCTTTAATGTCCCAGCGACGTGGATAGTCAATCATTTCGTTATCCACATTATCTGTAGCGATTGTCATCTCAGGGAAATCAGTCAGCAGGTTAGTCAATAAAATCTGCTTGGGTAGTAGTGGTAGAAACGGAAGGAATAAAGATATTCCGGCCATACTGAACATATTGCCGAAATTAGCGCTGGTCGCCATGAACACATATTTGAGTGTATTGGCAAATGTCATTCTTCCTTCACGGACACCCTGCACCAAAACATCAAGACCCTTTTCAAGTAAAACGATGTCGGCTGCATCCTTAGCAACATCCACTGCGCTTTCAACAGAAATACCCACATCAGCAGCATGTAAAGCAGATGCATCATTAATACCATCGCCCATGTACCCAACTACATTTCCGGCTTTCTTCAGAGCAAGGATTATACGTTCTTTTTGATTAGGTTCGATTTCTGCGAAAACGTCTACTCCCCCCACTTTCTTCATTAATGCGGAATCGCTCAGATGGCCAAGGTCTGATCCAATCATGATTTTTGTATTCTTCAACCCCATCTGCTGACTGACATTAGCGGCAACAAGGTGGTTATCACCTGTAATAATTTTTAGTGCAACTCCAAGATTTTTAAGTCCGTTAATCGTCTCAAGGATATTTGGTTTTGGCGGATCAAAAAGAATGAGGAATCCTGATAATATCATACCCGATTCATGTTCTTTAGTGATACGTGAATCAAGTCCCATATTCTTGTAAGCAACACCGAGAGTCCGGAATCCCTTTCTGCTGAATTCCTCAAAGTTTTTCTGGATCCGATCCAATCTGGTAGCTATATCGACGATTTTCCCATCGTTAGTTTCTACCGATGAACAAACGTCGAGAACATTCTGCAAAGCTCCTTTAGTTACCATAAGGTGTGAATCATCATGTGAAACAAGAATACTCAATCGTTTACGAAGAAAATCATAGGGAATTTCGTCCTGCTTCTTGTAACCGATCAAATCAAACTGCTTATAGTTACGGATAGCTTCATCTATAGGGTTTGTAAATCCAGTTTCGTAAAAAGCGTTGATATATGCCTGAAGAAGTACTTTCTCGCTCGTATTGCCATCTGCATCGAGTGCAGATTGAAGCTGCACGATTCCTTCGGTCAGGGTGCCTGTTTTATCGGAGCAGATAACATTCATGCTGCCGAAATTTTCAATCGAAGAGAGTCGTTTGATGATTACCTTTTTCTGAGCCATCCGTTTAGCACCATGCGAAAGGTTGATACTGATAATTGCCGGCAGTAATTGAGGTGTTAGTCCTACAGCTAATGCTAAAGAAAATAAGAATGAATCCAGTATATGACGTCCCAGAAAGACGTTGATGGCAAAGATACTGACTACAAGTACAAGTGTAACTTCCATGAGGAAATAGCCAAAACGACGGATTCCATGCTCAAATTCCGTTTCCTGAGGCCTGAGTTTTAACCGTTCGGATACTTTGCCGAACTCTGTTTCTTTCCCTGTGTGAACAATTAGTTCAGTTGCACTGCCGCTCACGACATGCGTCCCCATCCAAAGAGCATTAGTTCGCTGACCAGGAAGAGTTTCTGCAGGTAACACTGCCGACAATTTTTCAACCGGAAAAGTTTCACCTGTCAGCATAGCCTCGTCTACGAAAAGGTCTTTAGATTCCTGCACCAGACCATCACCGGGTATAATATCACCGGCTTTCAGGACAACAATATCTCCTGGTACAATTTGCTCAACCGGAATTTCTTTGGCAATTCCATCGCGCATCACAGATACTTTAATCTGAACTATGGAAAGAAGTTTCTCTACAGCATTTGATGCGCCTCGTTCCTGCCAAAATCCCAGCAAGCCGCTTACGAGGACAATTAAAAGAATTATAAATGCATCTACCCGGTCACGTAGAAAAAACGATAACCCGGTTGCGAAGAAAAGGATTAAAATGATAGGACTTTTGAATTGGGATATAAGGAGCGTAAACCAATCCGAACGTTTTTTGGGCTTTAAAAGATTCGAGCCGTAGAGTTCCAGCCGCTTATGGGCTTCATCGCTTGTCAATCCTTCCTTTTTTGTTTCAAGTTTTTGCAGCATCTCAGTCACAGAGATGCTCCAAAAGGGCGGGGGAAACTGGTTCATATTAATATTTCTTTCTTTGAAATGTCGCTTAACTTGTTTACGTTAAAATTAAAACTTAGTCTTGCTGAAAGCAAATTTATTTTAGTTCGCTCAAATATCCTGAATGACAATTAATAAAAAACTGACTATAACATGAACAATTTAATAAAAGAAGAGTCCTGAGATCATAAAAGATTTATGTCTGCCTCCCTGAAACAGGTCCGATTAAAATTAGAGTGTATTATATAGCATCAACCTTAGTATATTAAACTAACTTTACTCTTAATTATATAAAATCCATTAAGATGAAAAAGTATTTTCTTATCGTTAGCTGCTTCGTTCTTATATGCTGCAGCAATTTCCTGAAGGCTCAGACAGAATCATCAGGGTACAAAATAGTAAACAAGTTCCATATTGAAGGAGATGGAGGATGGGATTATCTGAATGTTGATGAATCAACTGGCAGGATCTTTGTTTCACACAGTACAGTTGTTCAGGTAATTGATGAAAAAGACGGAAAGCTGCTGGGAACTATTCCGGACACAAAAGGTGTACACGGTATAGCTATTGCCGCTGATCTGAATAAAGCATTTATCAGCAACGGCAGAGACTCTTCAGTGACTATTATCGATCTTAAATCGCTGGCATTCATAACAAAAGTTCCGGTAACCGGTCTGAATCCTGATGCAATTTTATATGATCCATTTAGCCATAAGGTATTTGTATATAATGGCAGGACTGCAAATGCAACTGTGATCGACGGGGCAACAAACAAAGTTATATCAACGATCAAGCTTGACGGTAAACCAGAGAACTCTGTTACAGACAACAAGGGCAAAGTCTATGTGAATATTGAAGATAAAAGTGAGATTTCTGTTATTAATTCGACTTCAAATATAGTGGAACAAACGTGGAGTATTGCACCTGGTGAAGAACCCAGCGGTATGGCCCTTGATAATGAAAATCACCGCTTGTTCACTGTTTGCGGCAACAAACTTATGGTCGTTCTGGATGCCTTGTCGGGAAAAGTTATAACCACTCTTCCTATTGGCGACGGAACCGACGGTGCTACTTTTGACCCTGCAATGAAACGTGCCTACAGCTCAAATGGAGATGGTACATTGACGGTGGTCCAGGAACTCAGCCCGGATAAGTTCACAGTACTCGAAAATGTTCCGACACTTCGCGGTGCAAGAACAATAACCATTGACAAGAAAACACATCATATATACATGTCAACTGCAGAATACGAGGCTGTAAATCCAACCGCCGGGAACACGAATCGCCGTCCTCCGGTCAAGCCAGGCACTTTTATGGTTCTGGATGTGGCTCCTCTAAAGTAGTTCATAAGGATAAATCTCTGTCAGATTTTATCCAGAATTACAATCTATCTTTGTCTTTTTATTGACAACGATGAAGATACTTATCATTGAAGATGAGCAGGAACTGCTTGCGACAATGAAAAATTATCTGGAATCGGAAGGATTCCTTTGTGAAACAGCTCTATCATATTTCGAAGCCGAAGATTCTTTATCAGCATATAATTATGATATAATTGTTCTTGATTTAACTCTGCCTGGCGGTAACGGTCTTGATCTTATAAAAATTATAATGGACAGGAACAGACAAGCCGGCCTGTTGATTGTTTCAGCAAAAAATTCACTTGATGATAAGATCAAAGGGCTGGATATGGGCGCAGATGATTATATTTCCAAACCATTTCACCTTGCTGAACTAAATTCCCGTATCAAATCACTGGCACGGCGACGGCATTTTAACGGGACTAATGAATTATTATATAATGAGATAAAAATAAATGTAGATTCCAATGAAGTTTCAGTCAACGGTGAAAAAATTGATCTTACACGGAAAGAGTACGAGATACTACTTTATTTCATGGTTAACAAAGACAAATTGATCACCCGGGAATCTATTGCCGAGCATGTGTGGGGAGATGACATTTCATACGCTGATAATTTCGATTTCATCTACAGCCATATCAAAAACCTCAGGAAAAAGATCGGGCAAAAGAATGGAAGGAACTACATTCATAATATTTATGGTATGGGATACAAATTTTCGGACAGATGAAACTTCTTAAAAAAACTAACAGAGCTTATTTTTTCATTTCAGCTTTAGCATTTATTATCTCCGGTGTAGTAATCTATTTTGTTCTATCATTCATTTTTGAAGAACAACTGAATGAAAAATTACTGTCCGACAGGATGTCTGTTATCAGTAATATTGAAAAAGATGGTTCTGTCCCATGCTTTTACCCGTTTGTTGAAGTCAAAGAGGTTCAGGGGCAAATTGAACGATCTGTTATAGCTGTTGATACTCTTATTTTCGATGTTAATGAAGAAGAAAATATTCCGTTCAGGCAAATCAGTTCAGTTGTTCCAATAAAAGGACATATGTATCTTATAGTAGTCAGGGACACTTTACTTGAAAAAGGTGATTTGTTAATGACGATTATAATTGCCATTGGTGTGGTATTTGTCCTTCTTAATATCGGCCTGTACTTCATTAATAAAAAGCTCTCCCTTAAAATCTGGCAGCCATTTTACGATACTCTTGGTGATCTTAAAAGATTTTCCCATGATGACCCTGATTTTAAACTATCAGCTGTAACTGAAATTAACGAGTTCATCGAACTTAACAAAGCCCTGGAAAATCTGACATCAAAGGTAATTTCGGATTATCAGTCACTTAAGCGATTTACGGAGGATGCATCTCATGAAATTCAAACTCCCCTGGCAGTTATCCAGTCCAAGCTTGAGACTATGATGCAGTATCCTGATTTGAAAAAAGTTCAGGCTGAGCTGATTAAATCTGCCTATGCTTCAGTCCAGCGTATTTCCAAGCTTACTCAGACATTATTACTGCTTACAAAAATAGCAAATGATCAGTTTCCGGAAAAAAGAGCAGTAAATCTATCAGAACTTCTCGAGAAAACAGTAACATTATTTGAGGATCATATTAATGTGAAATCACTGATTCTCAAAAAAGAGATAGAACCGGAATGTTTTCTTGAAACAAACTTTTTTCTCGCAGAATCAATGATTATAAATCTCATTGGAAATGCAGTAAAACATTGTATTTCAGGAGAAATTATTAATATAAAACTAGATAAGAGTAAACTTGAAATTTCAAATTCCGGTGTCCCTTTTTCTGCTCCATCATCAAAGCTCTTTGAAAGATTTTTTAAATTAAATACATCATCAGAATCACAGGGGCTTGGTTTGTCTATAGTTAAAGAGATCTGCACTCTTAACAAATGGGAAATCAATTATGTATATGAAGATGACCAGCATAAATTCATAGTTGGATTTTAAATACAAAATTTTTACAGAATCGGATATTATTTTTGCCGGCAAAACTAAAAATCAAATTATATGAAAAACTTTTTTATTCTTATCGCATTGTTTTCGATGATCTTTTTTTCAGCATGCAGTCAAAAGAATCCTCCTGAAAATGTTAAAAAGGAATTTTCTCAGAAATTCGCTGATGCCAAATCCATTAAATGGGACTCTGAGGAAGCCAATGAGTGGGAAGCTGAATTTAAAATTAACGGGAAAGAGATGTCTGCTTGTTTTGATAATACCGGTAAATGGCTGGAAACCGAAGCAGAAGTCAGCGCTGAAGAACTACCATCAGCAGTTACAAGTACTTTGAAAAATGAATTTCCGGGGTTTAAAGCCGGAGAGAGCTCAACGATTGAAAATCCCGAAATGAAAGGATTTGAAATTGCCCTTAAAAAAGAGAAGGAAATGACAGTTATTATTGGCACCGACGGGACAGTTTTAAAGAAAGAATCATCAGATGAGAATAAAGAAGAAGCTGTCAGTGAGAAAAAGGAGAAAGAAGAAAATGAATCGGATGAAGCCGGTGAAAAGAAAGAATTAAAAGAAAAGGGTGAAGGGGAAGAATTAAAAGAAGAAGGTGAAAAGGAAGAATTAAAAGTTCCGGAGAGATTTTTAACCACTTTTAAACAGAAATTCCCCGGAACAACTGAAGTGGAATGGGGAAGAGAGTCTGAAAACGAATGGGAAGCAGAATTTACAGTGAACGGAAAGAAAATGTCGGCATCCTTTAACGTTTCACCTGTCTGGACCTGCACTGAAACAGTAATCACTGAAAAAGAACTTCCGGCAGCAGTTTTAAATACTTTGAACACTGAATTTGCAGGGTTCACAAAAAGCCTGATCGAGATTTATGAAACACCGGAGATCAAGGGTTTTGAAATAGGCCTGAAAAATGGTGAGAAATCCATAGAGGTTGTTATTGACAATGCCGGGAAGGTGATTAAAAAAGCAGGTGTAGTAAAAGAAGAAAATGAAAAAGAAGAACGATAGAAAGAATCTGTAGAATAGCGGTCA